>JBDNDR010000112.1:0-6556 GCA_046718995.1 Fimbriimonadales bacterium | reverse complement strand
GCTCACAACCCCGCGTTGAAGGCTACAACTTCCAATCGACCGAACTGTGCTACTATTGCCACGGCAGTAGCGAGTTCGCCTACAACCCCAATACGGGCGAGGGACCGGATCCCCACTTCAATGCGAAACAAGATATTCATTTCAACTGGTCGGGCAGTATGATGGCGCAGTCGGCGCGTGACCCTGTGTTCCGCGCGGCGCTCACGATTGCGGAGCAAGATGCGCCCGGCGTCGGACAGTTCTGCTGGCGATGCCACTCGCCCAGCGCTTGGTTGGAAGGACGCTCCATCCCCCACACAGGAGAGAACTTTGAAGAAGACGACCTGAAAGGCATTCAATGCGACCACTGCCATCGAATGGTCGACCCGATGAGCGATGAGGGGCAAGCCTTGTCGGACATGCCCGTACCCGGCATCGGCAACGGGATGTATGTCATCAGCGAGGACAGCGCCAAACGCGGTCCACGCCCCGACTCCTACGCCAACCACGCATGGCAATACTCCGAGTTCCACAAGTCCAGCAGTTTCTGCGGGGTGTGCCACGATGTGAGCAACCCGCTGTTGGCGCAAGACCCTCGTACCCAAGCCCCTCACGAGTACTTCCCCATCGACCGCATCTACAGCGAATGGAAGCTGAGCGATTTCGCGACGCGTGGGATTACCTGCCAGTCGTGCCATATGCCGCGCATAGAGGGGCGGGCGGTGAACTTTGATTTCACACCCGTCTACCCGGACCTTGCCCAGCACAGCTTCGCAGGAGGCAACTACTGGGTGCCCCAAATCCTGCCGATGTTCTGGGACTACACCGAGCGCGAAATCGACGCCCTCATCGCTGGGCGTAATAACACGATTGAGCTCCTCCGCAAGTCCGCTAAGGTCTCGGTGGTTCAGAATCCCAAGCGTGGTAGCCCGATTGTGTTCCGTGTGACCAATCTCACCGGGCACAAGTTCCCCAGTGGCGACCCTGAATCGCGCCGAGCATGGCTCCATGTGGAATACTTCAACGCCCAAGGACAGAAGATTGGCGAGTCGGGACGGTACGACTTTGACACAGCGACCCTCAACACCAATGGTGCTAAGGTCTACCAAGTCAAGCTGGCTGAGGGCACCACACCCACTTTCCACATGATGTTGGCGAACAGTGTGCTTTCGGATAATCGCATTCCCCCACGCGGGTTCCGCAACGACCGGTTCCGTCAGCACAATATCGCCCCAGTGAACTATGTCTACCGCGATGGTCAGTTCTGGGACGACACGAGTTATACGCCTCCGACGGGTACGGTTCGGATCCGTGCGACGCTCTACTTCCAGGTGATGACTCGCGAGTATGTGGAGTTCCTGCGCGATGCGAACACCTCCGATAACTGGGGCGATCTGTTATACAAAGCGTGGGTTGCCAGCGACAAGGCACCGCCGATTGCTCTGGCTTCGGTCGTGTTCCCACCGGATACCCGTGCCCCTTCGCGTCCGCAGGCGCTGAGCGCGTCTGCCTCCTCCGCTTTCAAAGCGGAGCTGAGCTGGAACCCGTCGTCGGATGATGACCGCGTGCTCTACTACGAGATTTGGCGACGCGACCCGCACGACACTCAGTTCCGCAAGGTCGGCACCACTTTCGGCGCTGAGACCCAATTTACCGACCCAACGCTCCACCCTGATACGGAGTACCGCTACTATGTGCGTGCGGTAGACGGTTCGGGGAATGTGTCGGTTTCCAGCGCGGTCGTGACCGTGCGCACGCAGCCGTAGGAGCGACCTCACCCGCAAGGTTTTTTTTGCGGGTGAGGTATGATAAAAAAGAGAACGGAGGCTAATAATGTACAAAATACTTGACGCAGTACTTTCGTTGCAGGCAGATAATCCTTTGGGACTGCCCGTCATCCGCTCAGTACGTCAAACAGTCCCGATTAAGGGCACTTCAATTCGCTCGGGTGTGTTTTTTGTGATTACCGAGCGTGAGGTATTGGATTTTGGTCGTCGTCTGGCGGCGCATCCGCGCCTGCGATTTCTGGAGAAAGTACGCTACAATGTGCTTGCTGCGAACTTCCTCTATCCGCCGACTAAGGAGCCAGGTACCTTGCCCTATCCTGACCGCGCAGAGCTCACCCTGTATGATTACACCAACAACATCGGCTATCTGGTCACGGCGCACTTCCCCACAGCCCGGTGGGTCGAAGTGACCCCTATGAAGGAGCAGCCCCTCTACTTCTCAGAGGTAGAATATCGCGATGCCGTGCAGATACTCACGCGAGACCCCAACTTTGGGGAGCCACTGCGTCGGGGCACGGCTTTCTGTTCGCCTGGGATGCCCGCGGTGGTTCACGAGGCCGCTCCCGACAGCCCGCTTGGACGCCTGGATGTGATGCCCAGCTATGTGCCTTCGCACCGATGCACGGTGGTACAAGTTCACTATGGGCGTGGCTCTGGGCTGGATGGACGCACCGCCCTCTTCATGATTGACCTCGTAGACCAGACCGTCGTCGGCTATACGAACACAGTGGGCGACTTCGCTCCAGCGGCTTGTGGCGGACCTCCTTCGGGAAGCAGTTGTGGCTCGGTGGGTGGTAGCACATGGCAGGCGTTGAGCTGGGGACCCTGGTCGATGATGGTGCGTCGTCCTGCAGGGACTCGCACAAGCGAGCAAAACTCAGGAGCAGGCGTTGAACTGCGTGATGTGTTTTATAACGGGCGTCTGGTTATCCGAAGGGCAGGCATGCCTGTGCTGAATGTGTTCTACGACGGCAATAGCTGTGGACCCTACCGCGACTGGCTCTACTCTGAGAACTGCTTCAAGTGTACCGGAACCGACATCGGCAACGGGCTGCGAGTCGCCGATCCGAATACGAATGTTCGCACCATCTGTGAGGATATGAACGATGCGGGCACCCTGCGTGGGGTCGCTGTTTACGAAGATGCTGGGGAGCTGGTACTGATTTCCGAGTGCGACGCGGGCTGGTACCGCTACATCACGGGATGGCGTTTCCACCCCAGCGGGATTATCCGACCGCGCTTTATGTATGGTTATACAGACAGCAGCTGTGTTTGCCGAGGGCGTCTCCACAATGCCATCTGGCGCATCCACTTCGCGTTGGACGGGCAAGGTGGCTTGATGGTGGAAGAGTACGATGCACCACGCGGCTCACGGGCGGGGCGCTGGACTCCCATCGTGATGGAGGCGCGACGCCTACGCTATCCAGACCGCGACCGACGCTGGCGCGTGCGCAAGCTCAGCACCGGCTTCACCGCCGAAATTGTGCCCGGAGCGAAGGACGGCTTGCACGAAGCGTTCACAACCGGTGAGGGCGATGTGTGGGTTATGCGCTACAAGCCCGGCTCAGGAGGCTTAGATGCCGAAGTTTCGGGCAGCGGCGGGTCATGGGCGAACATCTCGCAATATGTCAACGGCGAGAAGACCGTAGACCAAGACCTCGTCGTGTGGTACGGTGCCCACCTGCGTAAGCGCGGTGCGGATACCTTTGAGTGCCCCCCGCTCGGTCCAGACATCATCCTGAGCGGGTAGTGGGCTATTCGGAGCAAAACATAAAGCATAGAAGCGGGGCGCATTTCAGATGCGCCCCGCTTGCTTCGTCAAAGTTCGTAAAACCCTGCCGTCTAAAAGTGCCAGTCGATGTCGGTGACCTCTTTCGCGTGTTCCTCGATGAACTGGCGTCGCGGCTCGACCTTATCGCCCATCAGCGTGGTGAAGATGCGCTCGGCTTCCATCGCATCCTCCAACTGCACCTGCACAATCACACGCTTCTCGGGTGCCATCGTGGTGTCGGCGAGGTCTTCAGCGTTCATCTCGCCCAACCCCTTGAACCGGGTGACCTGCACATTCTTCCTCTTGATGCGCTTGAGGATTTCGTCCAGCTCCTCTTGCGTCTGGGCATAGTACTGTTCGTCCTTACCCACACGCACTCGGAAGAGCGGGGGCTGGGCGACATAGATATGCCCGTTCTCGATCAGCGGGCGCATATAGCGGAAGAAGAAGGTCAGCAGGAGGGTGCGGATGTGTTCGCCGTCCACATCGGCATCGCTCATAATCACGATGCGGTGGTAGCGCAGTTTGCTGATATCGAATCGGCTGTCCGACTCGCCGCTACTGGCGGAGCCGTTGGTGTCTAAGCTGATTCCGGTGCCGAGTGCGGTGATGAGGGCGCGGATTTCCTCGTTCTCCAGCGCCTTATCCAGTCGGGCTTTCTCCACATTCAAGATTTTCCCGCGCAGGGGGAGCACCGCTTGGAACCGACGGTCGCGCCCCATCTTGGCAGAGCCACCTGCCGAGTCACCCTCCACGAGGAACAGTTCGCACTTGCTGGGGTCGCGCTCGGTGCAGTCGGCGAGCTTGCCGGGCAAGGAACCGCTATCTAAGGCACTCTGGCGTTTGACCAGTTCGGCGGCACGCCGAGCCGCTTCGCGGGCACGCTGGGCAGTGAGCGCCTTCTCCACAATCTTGCGGGCGACCGAGGGGTTGCGCTCCAGATACTCGCTGAACGCCTCACCCACGATGGAGTTGACCAGCCCCTGCACCTCCAGATTGCCCAGTTTGGTCTTCGTCTGACCTTCAAACTGGGGATGGAGCAGTTTGACCGCCACGACCGCCGTCAACCCTTCCAACACATCATCACCGGCGAAGTTCGCATCTTTCTCTTTGAGCAGACCGGCTTTGCGCGCGTATTGGTTGATGACACGGGTCAGCGCGGTTTTGAATCCCGAGAGGTGCGTGCCACCCTCCACCGTGTGAATGTTGTTGGCGTAGGAGAGTAGGGTCTCTTGGTAGCCCGTGTGATACTGCAGGGCGACCTCGACTTCGGTGTCTTCGCGTGCGTTGCGGAAGTAGACCACCTTGTGGATGGGGTCTTTATTCTCGTTGAGCGAGTCCACCAGCGAGGCGATGCCCTTGGTGTAGTGGAAGGTCTGCTTGGGTTTGCCGTTCAGTTCGTCGGTGAAGGTGAAGGTGACGGTGGGGTTCAGATACGCCAGTTCGCGCAGGCGTTTGATGAAGAAGTTCGGGTCGTAGCGGTAGTCGCCGAAGATTTCGCGGTCGGCATAGAAACGGACTTTGGTGCCCCGCTTCTGGGTTGCTTTGAGCTTTTTGAGGGGTGCGACAGGGTTGCCCCGCTCAAACTTTTGGTAGTACAGGGCGCCATCGCGTGCGACCTCCACCTCCAGCCATTCGGAGAGTGCGTTCACGACCGACACGCCCACGCCGTGCAGACCGCCCGACACCCGATAGCCGCCGCCGCCAAACTTACCGCCTGCGTGGAGCATCGTCATCACGACCTCCACACCGGGTAAGCCCACCTCAGGATGGATGTCGGTGGGGATACCGCGCCCGTTGTCAATCACCGAGACACTCTGGTCAGCGTGGAGGATGACATCAATTTGGTCGCAGTGTCCTGCCAGAGCCTCGTCGACCGAGTTGTCCAACACTTCGATAAAGAGGTGGTGCAGTCCGCGCGGTCCGGTGTCGCCGATGTACATTGCGGGACGCTTGCGCACGGCTTCCAGCCCTTTGAGGACGGTGAGCTGTTGAGCAGTGTAGTCGCCTTCTACTGCCCCACTCAGCCCGTTGCTTGCCTCGCCGATGATTTCGATACCCTCTGTTTCTGGCTCAGTGAGTGTAGTCAGGTCGGTTGGAGCAACTGCGGTCTTTTTCGTTTTGCCCTTGACAGCCATCCGTTTGTATGCCTCCCTATGCGCCACTGATTGTGGTTGTGTACAAGATTATACCCAATCTTAGTAGTTATCCTCGTCGTACCAGCGGTCGCGCACAAGATGCGCGCGCCCCCCCAGCAGTTTAATCGTGATGTAGCCTGCCACGAACCCCCCTATATGTGCCAGATAGGCAACGCCCGGCGAAGCGAAGAAAAACTGAGAGACGAACCAGAACACCAAGAAGAAGATAGCGGGCACCTCCACGAAGGTGATGATAAAGAAGAACAGCACACAGTCTATTCGGGCGTGGGGGAAGAGCAGGAGGTAGGCGCCCATCACACCTGCAATCGCGCCACTCGCCCCCACCACCGGAATCGGCGAACCCCAGTTGAACAACACATGCGACCACGCCGCCAAGAACCCCCAAATCAGGTAGAGGAGTAGATACCGAAAGTGCCCCAGCCGCTCCTCCACATTGTTGCCGAAAATCCAGAGCGACCACATATTGCCCAAGATATGCAGAAAACTCCCGTGAAGGAACATGGAAGTGAAAATCGTGAGCAAAGGATGAACCACTGGCTCCGTGCGGATGCCAACCTGTGCCATTCGGAACCGCGTGAAGGGGTCTATCTCGCTCCCCGTGAGTTCGGCAGGAATCGCCGCATAGTAGTAGGTGATTTGGGGGTTGAGTATCTGCATCACATACACGACGATGTTGACCGCAATAATCCCAACCGTCACCACGGGGAAACTGCGTGTCGGGTTATGGTCTCGGATTGGCAGTAGCATCGGTCTCTTGACTCCTACCAGACTGTTCGGGAGGTTGCGCGATTTCCCTGCCCTGAGAGGCTTCCCTGCGCTCGGTTTGACGGCATGCCCTTTAGCGTGCCCGATAGCGCCAG
>JBDNDR010000111.1:0-6592 GCA_046718995.1 Fimbriimonadales bacterium | reverse complement strand
TTCGGTTCGGGCTTCGGCTTCGGTTGCACCATATAGAACAGGTCGTCAAAGCTATCGGAGCGCGGAGTGGGTTCCTCAGGTTCCTCACGGCGCGGGGGCGAGCCATAGGTCGGCAACACCGGGTCGATATGCTCCTCAATCGAGAGAACGGCGTCCAGAAACTGCTCCACCACCAACGGTCCATAGCGCGCCTCGTAGTCCCGAATACGCTCGGCATGCAGGCGTGCCCGTTCGATCATCCGTCGGTCGGTATGCTCAAAGTAAGTGTTATTCTTGAAAAAGTCGGAGTGTCCGTACACATGTGCGACAACCAGTTTGTGCGCCAGCATATCGTTCACATCCAACAGGAACGCTTGCGATGGGTTGGAGTTGAACACCAGTTCGTAGATACGGCTGACCCCATACTCATACATCGTCTTTTGCACATGGTAGTCGCGTCCGAAAGTCCAGTGGGAAAAGCGTGCGGGCAGTGCGTAGGAACCCAGCTCATAAATCACATGAGCAGGCACCACCTCAAAATGCACCGGGAACGGGTCTAAGCCCATCTCCAGTGCCTTTTCGTAGATGAGTTCTATCCACTTCTCCAGTTCCGCGCGTTCGGCTTGGGTCATAGAATCCCCCTGAAGTTGTTAACGCTTTTAATTATCGGCAAGTTCCACGGCAAGCGTCAGCCTTCTTGTGTAAACTGATGGGGCACTGCGTACGACAGTGCCCCACAGCGATTGATCAGTGTAAGCGGAAGCACTACAACTCGATGACGCTGATAGAGAGGGGCGGGAACGCCTGGCGCACGATGCTTCCGTTCACCGTGATAGTGCGTGTGATAGGCGCCTTGCGTTGCGTATCCAGCTGCATCGTGTACTGGGTCATTTGGGCGCGCGTGGCGGGCGTTGCACCCTGAATGCGTATCTCGCCATTGAGTGTGGTTGTGCGCGCTTTATTGACTACCATCAGACGCACCCGTTGATTCGGGGTGCGGACGGCGTAGACCGATAGGAGCGGGTGGCTACTCTGCACGGACACCAGCACATCGTTCGGCTTAGCGAAACGGTTCATCAGCACGAAGGCATGGTAGGTGGGGTAAGGCGTGTTGAGTGGGTCGCCCACTCCTGAGGGATAACCCGACGCCACGACGCCGTAGTCGCCCCAGTTGCGCCAGCCGTACAGTACGGGGGAGTTGTTATTGCTTGTCTCTGTGCTGTTGTGCATATCCCACCACAAGAACGCCTCCGCACCGTTCAGCAAGGCTTGGAACAGCGAGTCGACCGCATAGAGAGCGTTGACCATGCTGGTGGTCTGCTTGCCGGGATTGTAAGCAACCGAGTTGTTCTCGGTGATGAAGATGGGAATGGTGTTGCCTGCGGCTCCGAAGTAATCGCGTAGGAGCTGGCGGGCGCGGGTCATAATCTCTTGCCATTCACGGGGCGACAGGAGCAGTCCCGCGTCATCTTCGCGCCCCGGATTTTGCGGATAGTAATGGATGTCATAGAAGTCGGGCACAACGCCCAAATTGTTGAGCGTGCTGAGCAGAACTGCCGACCAGCCGTTGACGCTCTGCCCTGTGCGTGGGTTCGTGACGCTCATGCGCTGGGGGAAATCGGTCTCCAGCCATGTGCCGACCACACCGACCTTAATTGTGGGGTCGACCGCCTTCATCAGCTGGATGGCATCGCGGGTGAAGTGGGCGTAGGTGTGGGCATCGTGGCGATTGGGATGGGTGTCGTGTTCCCAAGTGCCGTAGTTCTCGTTGCCGATAGTCCAGTAGCGCACATTCCCGTTGAGCGTGATATTGGCGTACTGCACCCAGTCGCGCGCCTCAGCGGGAGTGCCCGAGCCATAGTTGACACAGATGATTTTCTCGGCGCCGATGCTGTTCGCCACATTCAAGAAGCCCTGCGTGTCCGTTCCGTAGCTACCGCCTGTTCGGCGGTTGCGGTTCGTGCGCCAATCGTACTCGTTGGAGGTGGAGCCACCGGGGAACCTCAACACGCCGAACCCCGCACCCTTCATCAGGCTCACCCGCTGGGGTTGCGTCAGGAACCAGTCCCAACACGCTACATTTATGCCGCGTTTGAGCGCGGTCATCGTCGTCAGCGTTTGGGAGGCATTCACCTGCACACTCACTGTGGTACTGGGCACAGGGCGTGTGAAGCGGATGTCATCTAAATAGAAGGTCGGCTCGGTTACCCCACGCCGGTCGATAAAGTAGAGGTCGCTGATACGGTCGCCCGAAGAAACACCCAACGCCGTAAGTGGGATTTGCACCTGTACCCACTGATTGGCGGGAATGGCGCTTACATAGTTCGTGACGGGCACGGGCGCACGGTTGACCCCGTTGATGGCGACCATCACCGAGAACCGCTGTCCCCCCTGTGTGCCACCGTGAACCCAGAACTCTAAATGTGTGAATCCTGTCGGGTCGAACCCTTCTTGGTAGTGGAACCGCACGGCTGACCAAGGGAAGAGGTCTGCCCGAATGGAACGCTGACCCGAGCGCACGGGGTTGGTGTTCGCCATATCGCGGTTCGCCCACGACCAGTCGTCCCATCTGCCCGCTGGGTAGTCGCGATAGACCGCGGGGTAGAGATGTTCATCCGCATACCCACCGATGAGGCTGAGGCATAGCACCGTTGCCCACACCCAAGACCGAGAGCATCGCCATCGTTGCATAGGTCTATTATAGCACGGAATTTGAAACCCTTCAGGCAGATATTTGAGGTTTCCCCCAGCAAGTTGAGCGTCGGGTACACTTGTCTTGATGGCTTCTTGGGAACTGCAGGCAGTGGTGGTAGAGCATCGTCAGCGTGCCCCTAACCAGTACGAGTTGATTCTACACGCGCCTCCTATTGCTCAGACGGCTCAACCGGGGCAGTATCTGCTGGTACGCCCGATAGCGACGCTGGCACCGCTCTGGCGCCGTCCCTACAGCATTTTGCGGGCGAATCCCGACAAGGGCGTGGTCAGTATCTTCTACTCGGTTCAGAGCCAGTTCACCGAGCTGCTTTCCCTGAAGCCCTTAGGTTCGCAGTTGAGTGTGCTGGGGCCGCTGGGACAAGGCTTTCAACGCGAGCAAGATGTACGCCGACATATCTTGGTTGCTGGAGGGTTCGGGGCGCCCCCACTCAGTTTTTTTGCCTCGCGCCTGGTGAGCGGGTTAGCCCCTGAGGAGCAGATTCTTATCCTCTCGGGTGCCCGACGGCGTGACCTGCTGGTCGGGTTAGATGAGTTCCGTGCGTTGGGGGCAGAGGTGCGTATCGCAACCGAAGATGGTTCCCACGGTTATGCAGGACGCGTGACCGACCTACTGATCGATGCCCTTGCCGAGCCAGTGCCCAGTGCCGTGTACGCCTGCGGTCCCAATCGGATGCTGCGGGTGGTCAGCGAGATTTGCGTTGCACAGCGGGTGCCCTGCCAAATCTCTTTGGAAGCGCCGATGCCGTGTGGGGTGGGTGCCTGTCTGGGTTGTGCTATTCGTGTGCGCGGGTTGGAGGGCGCCATCTGGTACAAGCGCGCTTGCGTAGACGGTCCTGTGTTCCGGGCGGAGGAGGTGGCTTGGGAATGACTCGACCTGACCTCCGCGTGACGCTGGGACGGCTGAATTTGAGCAACCCGATTATGGTGGCGTCAGGCACCTTCGGCTACGGGCTGGAGTACGAATCGCTCGTAGACCTGAACCAACTCGGTGCCTTAGTCGTCAAGAGCCTGACGCTCCACCCTCGTCTGGGCAATCCGCCCCCGCGTGTCGCCGAGACCCCTGCGGGAATGCTCAACACCATCGGTCTACAGAACGAGGGCGTAGAAGCCTTTCTGCTAGAGACCTTACCCCGCCTGCGCGATTATACGATGCCCCTGATTGTCAGTGTCGCTGGCGAGACGCCCGACGACTATGCCGAGGTCGCCCGCCGCTTGCAACGAACCGCAGGCATCGCCGCTTTGGAGCTCAACCTCTCGTGTCCCAATCAAGCGCGGGGCGGGATGGAGTTTGGGATAGACTCCCAGCTCACGGCGGAGGTGGTGCGCGCAGTGCGTCAGGTGAGCGACCTGCCCCTGTTCGCCAAGCTCACGCCGAATGTAACCGACATCGTCCCGATTGCTGAGGCGGCGGTCAGCGCCGGGGCAGAGGGCTTAACGCTCATCAACAGTGTCGTCGGGTTGGCAGTGAACCCTCAAACGCGCCGGTTTCGGCTTGCAACGCGCACAGGTGGGCTGACCGGTCCTGCCATCAAACCGATTGCCCTGCACGCAGTCTGGCGTGTGCATCAGGCGCTGCCCGAGGTGCCCCTGATGGGGGTTGGTGGGATTACCTCGGTGGAAGATGTGCTGGAGTTTCTGCTGGTGGGCGCTACGGCAGTGCAGGTGGGTACGGGCAACTACCTCCAATCTTCCCTCAGTATAGACCTTATTGCGGACTTGAGCGACTACCTCCGTCAGCATGAGATTCCCACAGTACGCGAACTCATCGGCGCCGTTCAAGATGCCCTGTAGCCAGCGTCTGCCTCTAAACTGGTAATTCATCCTACCCTTTTGGCACGGAGCGTGCTGAGGTAGGGCTATGCTATCTCGGGAGAGTTGGATTCTGCTTTTGATTGTGCTTGCCGACACCTTCAGCACCTACTGGCTGATTCGGGCAGGGTTAGCGGTGGAGGCGAATCCGATTATGGACTGGTTCATCCAGCTCAGTTGGTTCGCCTTTTTTGCGGTGAAAGGAGCCACTCTGAGCTTAGCCATTCTGTTCGCCGAGTGGTACCGTCGCAAGAATCCTGATTATGTCCAGCGTTGGCTCCGCTATGGGATTTTGGGCTACCTCTCTATCTGGACGCTGGGCGTGTTGTTCAGCAGTTTTTAAACAGAGCCGCCCCCCCTTTCGGGGAGGCGTACTCTGCCGGTGTTCGCTTGAGGAGGTAAGCCGATTGATCTTAGTTGCCGAATCCTTGACCGCCACCGAATCCCTGTCCGCCGCGAGGACCGCGTTGTTGACCGCCGAAGCCACCCCAGCCGGGCATCGGGCGTCCGCCTTCAAACTGGAAGGGTTTCCCTTGCATCTCCTGCCACTTCTGGCGCTGGGCAGGGGTTAGCACTTCCACGATGCGCTTCTCCATCTGATCGCGCATCTGTTGAAAGTTCTGCATGCCCTGTCCCTGACCGAAGCCGCCACCCTGAAACTGCTCGCGCATCGCTTGCATCTGCTCCATCATAATGCCCTGAAGCTTGGATTGCTGTTCGGCGGTTAGCCCCACCTCTTTCGCCACTTCGGGGTTCATCAGGGCGATGGGACCCGTCGCCTGGAGTTCCAGTTCGCGTAGGCGCTTCTTCTGGTTCTCGTTCAACACTTTGGTTGGGTCGTTCTTCTCGCGTAGCTCCTGCATCTTCTGGCGTCGCTCTTGAGGAGGCAGGTTGCGCATCTCTTGCATCGCCGTGCGCTGTGCCTCCTGCATCTGTCGAATCTGGTTGATTTGCTGTTGGCTCAAGTTGAGTTCGCGCTGGACATCGGGGCGATTGAGTAGGGTTGCGCCCATCATGCCCCCGCCCATGCCAAACGCGCCCAAGCCACGCTGTCCGCGCCCTTCGCCTCGCGGCCCTGCCGGCTGAGCGATGGCGGAAGCCGCCAACACGACTGCCAATAAACTGGTCATTATCCACGCCGTTCGCATTCGTTTCATCCTCCACTGGCTTTTGACGCACGGCATACAGTGGTGTTCAGTGCGGGAGGGGCAAATTAGCCCTTTCTACAGAACAATTCGCCCTCCCTATCATCAAAAGGGATGGAGTGGAGTATGATATTGGCTATGATACGCAAGCGTTTGAGCGGTTTCGTGCGACGGATTTCGGGGATTGGCATCACTGCGCTGATGGTAGGGAGCCTATCTGCCCAATCGCCTTTGACTCTGGAGCAGGCAATCGACTCAGCACTTCAAAATAACGGTTCGGTGCGCTCTGCCTTAGAGAATCGGGTCGGGGCACGCGCACGGTTGGAAGCAAGCCGCGCCAGCCTATTCCCCAGCATAGGTCTCAGCACCAGCTCCACCACCACACGGATTGATCAGGGTGGGGTCACCAACGAGACCACTCAGCGCCAGAGCGCCTTCAGCTTGGAATGGCTTTTGTTGGATAACGGTCAGCGTGACCTGCGCCTGCGCCAAGCATCGCGAACGGCAGAGCTAGCCTCTCAGACGGCACGTGAGACGGTACGGCGTGTGATTTTCGGCACCGCGCGTGCCTACTACGATGTGCTCCGCCGACAGGAACTGCTTCAGGTGGCAGATGCCCAGGTTGAGCGTGCCCGTACCCTGCTGGAGGTCGCCAAAGCCCAAGCGGAGGTCGGCACCGCTCCTACCAAAGATGTGTTTCAAGCGGAGGCGGACTTAGCGAACGCACTCGTGCAACAGATTCAAGCCCGCAACGCCCTGCGGTTGGCACAGAGCGAGCTCAAACGGCTCATCGGCTGGGAGCAGACGCGCCCCCTGCCCGACTTAGTGCCAGTGGACGCTCCTGAAACGCTCCCGCCCGTGGAGAATTTGGAGTCGCTGTGGGCACGCGCCCGTGCCCAGCGCCCCGACCTGCGCAACGCCGAACTCAGCGCCCAGGTCAGCCG
>JBDNDR010000110.1:0-6650 GCA_046718995.1 Fimbriimonadales bacterium | reverse complement strand
TGGTGCTGAGTTCGCTCTCGCTTGACCTGACCGCCCAACGCTCCCTGACTGCCGAACAAATCTTAGACCGAATGACCCAAGCATCTGCCAGCAGGGAGGCGTTGGCGAAAATCCGTACCGTGCGCATGCGCGCCACCATCACTTACCCCAGCCAAAATCTGCAGGGCACGATGGAGATGAACTTCAAGACACCGAGCCGCCTACTCCTCAAAGTCAATATTCAGGGGATTGGGGAGATTCTGCAAGGGTACGACGGCAAGGTCGGTTGGGAGAAGAACCCGCTGACGGGCTTACGCGAGATCAAGGGCGCCGAATTAGACCAGCTGCGCCTGACTTCCAACCCTGCCAGCAGCTACAACTGGCGCCAGCAACTGCGTTCGCCACGACTCGCTGGCACGGCAAAAGTGGATAATCGCGATGCCTATGTGATTGAAGCCAAGAGCGTCACGGGCGGCGATACCAAGTGGTACATCGACACGAAGAACTTCTATCTCCTCCGAACGGATATGACCATCGCCACCCAGCAGGGCACTATTCCGACAACTTCCTACTTTTCGGGCTATCGCCGTGTGGATGGGATACTGTACCCTTTCACCCTGCGCCAAGTGGCGTTGGGCATGGAGTCGCGCATTCAATTCACAGAGGTTAAGCACAATGTGCCCTTAAACGATTCTATCTTTCGTAAGCCCAAGCAGTAAACAGGACCTACATATATGCTCATCGTTGAGAACTTGGTGAAGTCGTTCAAAGGGTTCCGTGCGGTAGACGGCGTGAGCTTCCGCGTGGAACCCGGCGAGATTGTCGGGCTTCTCGGTCCGAACGGCGCAGGCAAGACGACCACTCTGCGCTGTATCACGGGCATCCTGAAGCCCGACTCAGGACGCATCCAGATTGGGGAGTACGACTTAGCCCAAGAGGAGACTCTGGCGAAGCGTCTGCTGGCGTTCATCCCTGAACTGCCGAACCCCTACGAGCTGCTCACCGTGCGCGAGCATATGAAACTCATCGCCATGTGCTACGGTACGCTGAACCTGTACGAGGAACGCGCCGAGCAACTCTTGGAACGCTACGAACTCAAAGACAAGGCGAACACCCTCGCAGGCACGCTCTCTAAGGGGATGAAGCAAAAGCTGGCAGTGATGTGCGCCCTCGTCCACGATGCGAAGGTGTTCCTGTGCGATGAGCCACTGATGGGCATCGACCCCAAAGGGCAATACACGCTCAAGTCCGACCTGATGCGCCTGCGTGATGAGGGCTGTGCCATCCTGGTCAGCACGCACCAGCTGGACACCGCCGAACGCCTCTGCGACCGTGTGATTATCATGCATAAAGGGCGTGTGTTGACCGAAGGAACGCTGGCTACCCTCCGTGAATATGCCCAGATGGAAAACAGCACGCTGGAAGAGGTGTTCTTGCGCCTGACCGAAGAGTCGGAGCAGGAAACCGTGAGCGAACCCGCCCCGACCCCATCGTGAAGGGCGCGATTCAGGTAGAATCTTCCGGGATGGAACTGGCAACAGGTGCGCTGAACAGTTGGCTGACGCGCGTGCGCGAGGGATTGCTGAATAACGGAACGACCGAACCGAGCCTGTGGGAGACGGCACAGTCTATCCGCATGCTTTCGGAAGGGTGGGACGCCTTAGAGCCTGAAGTGCGAACCCATTTTGAGCGTGCCCTCAGCAGCGCTCAGCGTGTGGATGACCTCTTGGACAGCCTGAGCCAACACGCCAAGACGCTGGCGCGCGCCTCGGTCAAGGCGTCTGCCCCGCGCTATCCCACTTGGCGCGATGTCGCACTGGCTTATGAACGGCTCGCGCTCGTGCCATCCGACGCTGACCCCGAACGGATTGAGCGCGCACTGGTGGCGAGTACTCTTGTGGAGCCGAACACTTCCGTTCCCCAACGCGCCCAGCACCTGCTGAGTGCGTTGGTGGCGCTCCAGCCGTTCCGAGAGTACAACCTGAGCAGTGCGCTGATAGTGGCGTTGGCGTTCGCTCAGGCAAATGGCGCCACCAACCTGCCTGAGCCGTCGCAGCTGGCACAGGCTATTCACGATTCGGACGGGATGCCCGAACTCGCTCCACTGCTCGGTGATGCAACTGGGACACCCGACCCGCGCACCTATGCCGACCTGATTGAAGCGCTGGTGCCTCGCTACCGTGATGCGCTGATGCGTACCGAGAACGCCCTCCAAGAGCGTTCGCTCGTGCGCCTAAGCCAACTGCCCGACACCGTGCGCACCAGCCTCCAACCCACACCGGGACCCAGTTTCGAGTGGCGCTATCTCACCTTACAAGATTTGATTTGGATAAACAGCGAGGTGATGCGCTCGCCCCAACACTATGCTTACGACCGCTTGGAAGAGGCGACCTACTACCAATACAGCTACCGCCAGAGTCGTGATGTGCCTCTGCAGGCTGCGCGTTTTCTTTGGGGCTATCTGAAGTATCGCCCCTTCGCGCAGGGGAACCTGCAGACCGCGCTGATTGCGGTGTTGGCGTTTCTTGAAATCAACGGTTACGAGGTTCATCTTCCAGTGGAGCAAGCCGCCGACTGGATCCGCGCGGTTGCCGAGCGTCGGCGTCATCCGCAGGACGCCATTCGCCAGATTGCGGTGCCCCATCAGCCGGGCAAGCGTCCCATCCCGTTGCGCGATCTGGTGCACCACTTGATAGAGCATTACGAGCCTGCGTTGGAATCCCTTAACCATGTGCCGACACACTAAGGAGGAAAGAATAGACTGATGGTTCGCGTTCGTTATGCCCCCAGCCCTACAGGCTCGCCCCATGTGGGCAACATTCGCACTGCTCTCTTCAACTGGATTTTCGCCCGCCATCATGGTGGCAAGTTCATCGTGCGGATTGAGGACACCGACCAGAACCGCTATGTGCCCGGCTCGGAAGAGGACATCCTCCTCTCGCTTCGCTGGCTGGGCATTGATTGGGACGAGGGTCCCGAGGTCGGCGGACCCCACGCGCCTTACCATCAATCGCAGAGGCTGGCGACCTACCAACAGATTGCCCATCAGCTGGTGGAGCAGGGCAAAGCGTATAAGTGTTTCTGCACTCCCGAAGAGCTGGAGCAGATGCGCGCCGAGCAGAAGCGGATGGGCGCCGCCGCAACGATGTACGACCGCCGCTGTCGTAAACTCACGCCCGCCGAGGTCAAAGCGCGCGAAGCGGACGGATTGCCCTATGTGATACGGTTCGCTATGCCGCTGGAAGGCACGGTGGAGTACGATGACCTCATTCACGGACGCACCGAGTTCCGAAACGCGCTCACCGACGACTTCGTGATGCTCAAGTCGGACGGGTTCCCCACCTACCACCTCGCGAATGTGGTGGACGACCACCTGATGGAGATTACGCATGTGATTCGGGGCGACGAATGGATTTCCAGCATGCCTCGCCACCTGAACCTCTATAGAGCGTTGGGCTGGGAGACACCCCAGTTTGCGCATCTGCCCCTCCTGCTGGGTGCTGATAAGCAGAAGCTGTCCAAACGGCACGGCTCGGTGCAGTTCGTGGAGTTCGTCCGTGAGGGCTATCTGCCCGATGCGATGTTCAACTTCTTGGCACTGTGTGGATGGAACCCCGGCGACGACCGCGAGATTCTGTCCCGTGAAGAGATTGTTCGCGAGTTCTCTTTAGAGCGGGTGTCCGATAACCCGTTCGTGTTCCATCACGATAAGCTGCTCTGGATGAACGGGCACTACCTGCGCGAGCTGCCGAAGGAACGCCTGATTGAACTGACCTTACCCTACCTGCAGGAGGCGGGGCTACTGCCGAAGGAACTCACGCCCGAACTGCGTGCCTATGCGGAACGGGTCATCCCGTTAGAGCAGGAGAAGATGAAGCTGCTCTCCGATGTGGTGTCGCTGACCGACTTCTTCTTCACCGACCATCTCAAGATCGATGAGAAGGCGGTGCGCAAGTGGTACAGCGAACCTCACATTCCCCAGATGCTGGAGGAGCTGGTTCGCCGATTTGAGGCGCTGGAGCCGTTTGATACCCCCCACATCGAGCAGGTGGTGCGGGGCGTGGCGGAGTGGCTGGGCGTCAAAGCCGCCGAGGTCATCCACCCCGTGCGCGTGGCGCTGAGTGGGCGTACCACTGGACCCAGCCTGTTCGAAATGATTGAGGTGCTGGGTAAGCCGCGCGTGATTCAGCGCCTACGCAACGCCCAGAGCTGGATCCCCCGCTGAGTCTCTGTGAGGCGGGGGCACTGCCCCATCCTGCATCCCAATCATCCGTTGGGTAGAATTAGACCACGATGCGAACTGCATTATGGCTTGCAGGGCTGGGGATGATGTTGATGGTGGGGCTTGCCTTCTTCTGGGTTCCGCCTGCACAGAGTTTTCAAGACCCCGGCTCGGCTCGGATTGTGATGTTCCATGTCCCTGCGGCGATTATCGGTTCCCTCTGCTTTATGATTGGGGGCTACTTCGGGGGGCGCTATCTGCGTCGGCGTCAGTGGCAAGACGACGCACGCTCGGCAGCGGTCATCGAAGTAGGCATGATGTTCGCCCTGGTCACGATGGCGACCGGGATGGTCTTCGCCTATCAGCAGTGGGGCAAGGCGTGGCACTGGGACCCGCGCCAGACCAGCTTTCTCATCCAGCTGCTCATCTTCGCCGCGTATTTTGCGTTGCGCAGTTCGGTGGAGGATGACCGCCAGCGTGCGGGGCTGAGTGCGGGCTACGCGGTCTTTGCGGCGCTCACGGTGCCGTTTCTGGTGTTTGTTTTACCACGGCTCCCCGTGTTCGCGGAGGTCTCGCTCCATCCCAGCAATGTGATGGCGAGCAAGCAGGGGCTGGATATGTTCTATCGCACGGGGGTCTACCTCGGCTTTGCGACCTATGGACTATTGGCGTTCGGGTTGTACCGAATGCGCACGACGATTTTCGCTCTGGAGGCACGAACGCATGAGTTGGCAGACCGCCTTGAGTATCAGCATCGGGATCGTGTGGGTTGGAATCTTCGCGTATCTTCTGTGGCTTCAAACGCGCCTCAGTCGCCTGCAGAGTAGGCTCCAGCAGTTAGAACGCGAGTCGGCGGAACGCTGAGCGGCTACTTCGGCGGTGGTTGCCCCGTCCGATAGGCACCGATAAGCGCCCAGAGGTCGCGTAGCGCGCGCCCATAGCGTTCCAGCCCGTAGCGCGAACTGCCATGCAAGCGCGGACGATGCACCACGACCACCTCGCCCACCCGATAGCCCATTCGGCGCGCAATCAGAGGCAGATAGCGGTGGAAATCGCGCACCAGCCATGGGATGAGTGCCTCGCCCACCGCGCGCTTCATCCCCTTGAAACCGCAGTTGATGTCGTGAACGGGTGAACCGAACGCCCAACGCAAGGTGGTATTGAAGACCCGCGAGGCAATCCGTTTGCTCAGCACATCCCGACGCACCCTGCGCCACGCCACCACCATATCATATTCCGACTCCAGAAGCGGTATCATCGCTCTCAACGCACTCAGGTCTTCCTGTAGGTCGGCGTCTATGGTGAACCAGTAGTCGCCCTGCGCTTGGAGGAACCCCGTTCGGTAGGCGGCGGTCTTGCCCAGACGCACTTCATGGCGCACCGACACAATTCGCGGCTCATGCTGGGAAAGCGCTTGGAGACGCTCGTGGGTGTTGTCGGTACTGCCATCGTCCACCAGAATCAGTTGCCACCGGAGTCCAGTTGTCTCCAACGCTTCAACCGAACAGCGCACCAAATCGTCCAGATTTGGCGACTCGTTGTACATCGGCACAATCAGGCTCAGGGTGCGCTGTTCCATCGGTAGACCCTAAAGATTTCCAGAGGGCGCTCGGTTTCGTAAGCGATAGGGGCGTTGGTGCGGATGAGGGCATAGTAGCTGGCAATCCCGTAGTCCATCGTGCGTAAGGGGATGCGCGCGGGGTAGACCTGCTCCTCCAGAAGCACCATCCGCTCGGCACTGTTGGGAGGCATCTTGCCCTTGTAGACGCGCTCAGGGATAATCAGGAGGTCGCCATCCTGCAAGCCCTCCCCGCTGGGCACAATTTTACGAAAGCCTGCCTGCTCGGCGTAGAACATCCAGCCCCACGAGCCGGCGAACCAGACACGCTCGCCCGCCCATCGCGCCTGTGCCTGCTGAGCATAGTGGCGGTACACCTGGGCATACTCATAGTCCGCCATCTGCACGGCGAGTGTCAGTATCGCCTGCAGAGCCAGTAGTCCAATCCGCTTGCCCGCAATTGGCATCAACGCCAGCACAAGCGGCGGCACGAGGAACAGGAGATGGCGCATCGCTTGGAAGGGCACGCCGATGACCGAAGCGGTCAGACCCACTCCTGCCCAAACAGCCAAGATGGGCATAGCAGGCACTGTGCGCCCATAGGTTATAAAAAGCCACAGCAGGAGTACCCCATGCCCGAACCAAAGGAGCGACTGGAGATGCATCGGCTGACCCTCAAACAGGCGCATGTACCAGTAGACCATGCCAGCGATAGGGAGGGGTGCGAGCCAAAAAGGCAAGAGCCACCGCACCCTGCCTGCGTTGCTTGGGACGGTTAGGTGGGCGCCACGCCTCTGCAAGACGCTCCACAGCACGCCCGCGCTCAGGAGTGTGATGGCGCCGATGCCTGTAATGCCGGGAAGGAGACGCGTCTCCCAAGGCGCACTCCCC
>JBDNDR010000011.1:0-15533 GCA_046718995.1 Fimbriimonadales bacterium | reverse complement strand
CGATGCGGCAGACCCGAACCAATGCCCGACGAATCTCCAGCAGACTCCCCGCTTCACACGGGGCTACTTCTACTATCTGCCCTTCTTCCGTTCGGGTGCAGCGGTCGGCTCAGCAGGTTGGTGGCGTGGTGTGGGCTATTCGCAGTCGCGCATCACACACCCTGCTACTGCGCTCCTTATCGGCGAGAATAAGGACATCTATCCCGACTATGGACCCTGGATGTCATACTTCCGTCCCGGGCAGTGGGGCACCGAGGGCTATAGTAACTGGAGCGCACGCCACCGTGGAAGCGAACTGCACTCCAACCTGGTGTTCGCCGATGGGCATGTGAAGTACACCCACTGGGAGCAGACCTGCTTCAACATTAATCCTGACCGGACGAATATGTGGCAGTACAACTGTCAAAATCCCAGCGATGTAACAAACGGGAACCCGAACATCAACTGGCTGAACACCTTCTGCTTCACCTTGTTGAATCGAGTACCTTGCCCCTAAGTGGTGTTGAAAAAGCGGTTCCCCCTGCAGGGAGGGGGAACCGCCAGCTCCCCTCTCTCAACTTGTACCGAGGTGTCTATGGATACAAAAACTTTGTTGGAACAACTGGCGAAGCGAGCGTTTGATTTCTTCTGGAACGAAACCCACCCCGACTCTGGACTTACGAAAGACCGTGCCAATAACTACGAACGCGACTCATTCCATGTATCCAGTATCGCAGCAAGCGGGTTCGCTTTGGCAAGTTTGCCTACGGCGGTGGAGCGACGATGGGTCAGCAAGGCGAACGCACTCAAGCGGGCGGAACTGATCATGGAGGGGCATCTCCAATTGGAGCATCAGCGCGGCTGGCTCTATCACTTCATCCACTGGGAGACAGGCAAACGGGAGTGGCAATCCGAAATCTCCTCAATCGACACAGGGCTATTTATCATCGGGGGATTAGTCGCCAGTGAGTATTTTGACGACCGTGCCCTGCGCAGGCGCGTGAATCAGTTTTTCGAGCGGATGGATTTCCGCTGGATGCTGACCGATGGAGGTGCGAAACCCAACGAGCGTACCCTGAGCCACGGATGGAAACCGGAAACAGGTTTTCTGGGCAACCGCTGGAACGAGTACAGCGAGCACAACTTTTTATATCTATTGGCGTTGGGGTCGCCCAGCACGCCCATCCCCGCAGAGTGTTGGGACGCATGGCGACGCCCCATCGTGCGCTACAAAGAGTACGAACTCCTCTTGGGCGGACCGCTCTTCATTCACCAGATGAGCCACGGCTACATCGATTTCAAGAATCAGCGAGACCGCCTGGGTTATGATTACTGGGTCTCGTCATATAACGCCACGCGGGCACAGATTGCCTTCTGCGCAGAGCATGCGGTACGCTACCGTACCTATGAGGGAGGCGTGTGGGGGCTAACCGCGTCGGATGGACCCGATGGTTACCGTGCTTATGGCGCTCCCGGCTGGGTAGAACACGACGGAACCGTCGCCCCAACCGCTTCTATCACCTCTATCATCTTCACCCCAGAGGAAAGTGTGCGTGCCATCAAGACCATCTATGACCGATACCACTCGCGCCTATGGGGACGCTATGGGTTTGGCAACGCCTTCAATGTAGACCGCAACTGGTGGGACCGCGAGGTCATCGGGATTGACTTAGGAATGATGTTGAACGCCTTAGAGAATCACCGTTCAGGACTTATCTGGTCGCTCACCGCGAAGATGCCAGCCATCCAGCGGGGGCTTCGAGAGGCGGGTTTTTATCGCACGAGGGAGGACCCGACACGCGCTCCGCTACGACTGGTGCGTTAGGAAGTCCAGTATCCATTCGTAGCCCTCACGGAGGTTCGGTCGCTCGCCCAGTAGGGTTCTCAGGCGCGCAAACGCTTGGTTCTGCTGATGATACGGTGCCTCACGGCGCAGAAGCGGGAGCAACTCTCGGCGCATGCGGTCGGGCATCGCATCATCTTGGATGAGCTCGGGACAAACCCGCTCGTTGAGGATGAGATTCGGTAAGCCAATCATCGTGAGGTTCAAGCGCCGCCGACGGAGACGATACTCTAAGTTCATCAACGCTGACCCGCGATACACAATCACCATCGGGGTACCCAGCAACGCCGCCTCCAGCGTAGCAGTGCCCGAGCAGACGATGGCACAATCGGCATGGGCGAGCAAATCCCACACGGGGCGCGTCTCGGTGGGCACCCACTGACGCGAACCGAGCGACCACAACTCATGAATCCAGTCAATAGAGAAATGGGACGGTGCCGACAACACAAACTGGGTCTCGGGGAACTGCTCGGCGACCTGTTCCGCCACATGCGCATAGATGGGAACTAACGCCGAGACCTCATGCCGACGGCTCCCGGGCAACAGGGCAACTAACGGGCGCTCGGGGTCTAAGCCCAACCGCTCACAGAACGCCTCCTTCGGCTGGCTGGGTTGGGCTAAGCGCAATAATGGATGGCGGATGGCGTGGGCATTCGCTCCTAAGCCCTGCAAAATTTGAGCCGACCACTCAAAGGGGGTCAGCACCATCTTGGTGCAGAGGGGCAGGTCGGTGCCTTGCCTATCACGACGCCAACTGCCTGGGGGCACATAGTAGACCACAGGAACCCCCTGACCCGCGAGCCACTTGCACATCGGCACATTGAACGCCCCAAAATCGATAGGCACGACCAAATCGGGCTGGAGGGCAGGAATCGCACGCTTGAGCCTTTGGAAGACGCGCCACACACGGGGAAGCACTCGAAGCGACTCTACAATCCCAATAGCGCCCCAACTGCGGCTATCGGCGAGCAGAGTGACTCCCTCCGCCTGCATGCGTACGCCACCCATTCCATACAGCTCCACCTTAGGCAGATGCGCACGCAACTGGTGGGCGAGGTCAGCTCCGTATAGGTCGCCTGACGCTTCACCCGACAGGATAACGACTCGCCGATTCATTTGCGCGAGGGTCGGTCTAAATAGCGTCCGTTGCGCCCCTCCCGAATCTGCAACATAAACTCTATCAGATGTTCCAGTTCAGGGCTTGACTCTAGCTCCGCTCGGATCCGCTCAATCGCTTGGCTGACATTCATATTCGCAAGGAACATCCATCGGCAGGCGGTGCGCAGGGCGGTTCGGGTCGCTTCGGGCACGCCCGCACGCCGCAGACCCACAATATTCACGCCGCGCACTTCGGCAGGATGCCCCTCGCTAATCATATACGGGGGCACATCGCGCACCACACGCGACATCCCGCCGACCATCGCTAAGGTGCCGACACGAGTGAACTGATGGATACCGGTCATCCCGCCCAGATTAGCGCCGTCGGCGATTTCACAGTGCCCGCTCACACCCACCGAGTTCGCCATCACGACCCCGTTACCCACCGTGCAGTTGTGCCCGATATGCACATATGCCATCAGAAAGTTGTTGTTGCCGATGGTCGTGGCTTGTCCCTCTCCGCTGGCGCGGTGGATGGTCACATATTCGCGGATGAGATTATCATCGCCGATTCGTAGGAAGGTCTGCTCATTTTTGAACTTACGGTCTTGGGGCGGTGCGCCCAACACAGCCCCGTGATAGATGATATTATTCCTGCCGATGAAAGTGTTCTCTTCGATAATCACATGGGCGCCCAGCGTCGTGCCAGAGCCGATTTCTACATTCGCACCGATAATGCAATACGGTCCGACTTGCACATCGTCGGCGAGCCTCGCGCTTGGGTGAACCACAGCTGTAGGATGGATGGTTGCCATTGTTAGCCTCTTAGGACGATTGGAGCGCGCTGATGGCTTCAGCAGCGGGTCGGCTCAGGAAGCGTTCAATCGGTGGAATGGCGAACGAAATCTCGGCTTCCGCAGCGACCTCCCCAGCAACACGCGCGACAGCACGCACTCGCCCAACATCGCGCCGGATCCACAGCAGCTCCACTTCCATCATCAAGGTATCGCCAGGCACGACCGGGCGGCGGAAGCGCGCATCGTCAATCCCTGCTAAGAGCACCGCACGCTCGCCCAGATTCGGGATGGTGAGCACCATCACACCGCCTACTTGTGCCATCGCCTCAATAATCAACACGCCCGGCATAAGCGCTTTACGCGGGAAGTGACCCTGAAAGAACGGCTCGTTGATAGTCACATTTTTGAGACCGACTGCACGCTTCCCCGGCTCCAGCTCCACAATGCGGTCTACCAGTAGGAACGGGTAGCGGTGGGGTAGCATCTCTCTAATCTGCTCCGTGTCCAAAATCGTTTCCGCCATCGTTTGCCTCCGTGTGCGCTCCGTTCTGCCATCCCTGCGCAACCGCCTTGGCAAGGGCGGTATGGAGCGCATGTCCTGCCTTCACAACAACCAGGTGAAACCCGACGAGGTGCGCTCCACAAAGGTACAGGTCGCCGACCGCATCCAGCACCTTGTGGCGCAGCGGCTCGTCCTCAAACCGTGCAGGATTATGATACCCAGTTTGGTCTATCACCAGCGCACAGTCCAGCGACCCACCCCGTGCCAATCCCTGCTGGCGGAGTGCCTCTACCTCGTGCAGAAAGCCGAAGGTGCGTGCGGGGGCTATCTCTGGCTCAAACTGGTCTAACGCAAAGGTGCCTGCCTGCACGCCCAACGGTTCAGGGAACTGGATGTAGCCTGTTGCGAAGGTTCCCGTGCTGGGCACCACCGCGCCATACCGTTCCCCTTGACGCACCATAGCGGGCTGGCGAAGCACTCTGGACACTTGGACGCCCGTAGCGGTCAAGCCTGTAGCACGAATCGCCTCGATAAAGGGATAAGCGCTCCCATCCAGAATCGGCACCTCACGCCCCTGAAGAACCTCCACGACGCAGTCGGTAATCGTAAGCGCCCAGAGGGCACTCATCAGATGCTCCACCGTGCTAAGCGTGTGCCCGCCATCGCCCACCACCGTTGCACGCTGGGTATTGACCACATAGTCCCATCGTATCGGGAACTGATGGCTTCCAAAGCGCGCCCAGATGCCCGTACCCATCTCTGCAGGATGCAGAACAATACGGCACAGTTCGCCTGTGTGCAGTCCGATACCCGCTATGGAGCAGGAATCTCTCAAAATCTGGCTATGGCGGTGTCCCACTCGGTTCCTCCTCTTCCTCAGTGTAGTAGATGACTCCTGAGGTTCCGTTAGGCAGTTGAATCTTCTCCTCACCTTCCTTCAGCGAGACAATCGCCAGGTCGGTCTTCAGGCGCATCCGTTTCGGCTCGTCGATTACCACATTCCCTCGGAGAATGAGCGTTTCCTCGCGTTGGTTGTACTCTGCCTCATCGGCGGTCAGCGTGCGTGTGATGCCATCGGGCAGGTTCTGCACGGCACGGATGTTCCCCCGCAGGTAAGCCACCTTGCGCCGATAGTGATACTCTATCTCGTCGGCAGTGGCGTCAATCGGATAGCGTTTGGCACGCTCGATTTCGTCTTCGTCCTCAGGCGGTATCGCCTCGCGCGGTTGGGGTTTGATGAGCAATCGTACCTCTTGGGTGAGCCGTGCCCGCTTCTGATTCTCGCCGTACCAGACCTCCAGTTGGCGTCCTTGAATATCCACGCGCGGGTCTTCCAAGCGCAGTACGCCCGTCGCTTTGGCATATTTGCGCCGGTCATACACTTCCGCCTGCGGGGCATAGGCGAAGGTATCGCCATCACGGAACTCCAGCCCTTCCCCGCGCTGTACTTCTCGCTCAATGACACTGCGTGCGAATCGGACTTGAACCTCGCGCTGGCGGTTCGGCTCCTGCAGGGTGGTTCGCACTCGGAAATCGCCTGCCTCTACGGTGATACGCTCTTGCGCCACATCCCAGACGATGGCTTGCGCAGTGCCGTTGCCCTCTGCCCACTGGAACTGCACGGGCTGGCGGGTCTCCAAAATCTGGCGGCGCGCATCCCAAGTCAGCCACGCCAACTGAACCTGCAGTTCGCCTTGCGAGAGGGGATGGCGAACGAAACGCACCTGCGGCTGTCCCCCCAAATGGAGCCGTTGGAGCGGCTGGTTATACAGCATCTCTTGGGCAGTGGCGTAGGCGAACGGTCGCCCAGCCTCATCATACAGGACGACTTTTCGGAGTCCCCTCGCCTTCCATTCGGTTCGGTTCTGGGTGAGGTCTAACCGCTCCGCTTGGACTTGCGCCAGCAGTCGCGCCCCATCGCGGAGCACCAGCGCGGGCGACTGGATGTGGAGAGCGACCCCTTGAAGGTCGGGGGGCATGGGCTGGAATCGTCGGAGGAACGGGTCTTGCTGGCGCAGGAGGTGGATTCCCCACAAGAGGGCAAGCGCGCCGAATAGGCTGAGGGTTCCAAGCAGGAGGGGACGCAGCCATCGCCTCCCCTCCAAAACGGTCTTAGGGGCAGGTGTCATCCACAGGGGGTGGAACGGCTTCAGAGCGGTTGGGGAACAGCTCGGCAGTACCAAAGTCTATCAGTCCCGGCGCCCCAAACACGACCTTCACCTGTCCCGCCAGATTGGAAGCCAGCAGACAGCCCGGACTGGTGCTGAGGCTATCGGGGGTCTGAATCACGCGGCGCGTGCCATCGGGGCGGATATGACGGATGACCGCCGTATAGCCGCTACTGGGTCGCTTGATCCAAATCCCTCGAAACACTGCCTCGTCGGGCACATTTCGGCGAATATAGTCGCCTACCTTCGCACTCGACTTGAACCGCTGGGCTTCAGTGAGGGAAATTTTGTTCGGGTCTTGAGTTGCGCCGGCGACCACCTCACGCATCTGTAAAGCGCCCGCATCGGTGACAAAGTAGACCTCGGCACCCGAGACGGCTCCTTTGGTAACGGGGTCTTCTAATCGGATGATGGCGACTCGTTCCAAAACCGTGCCTCCAACACCGGTTGTAGCGCCGCCACCACCGCCACAGCCGTTCAGAAGCACGGCACCGGTCATCATCGCCATCCATAGCCATGTTCCAGCTCGTTTCATTGCGTTGATATGCCTCCTCAACTCAGCAAGATTCTACCCATTAGACGCCTTTCCTGCTATCCCTGTTGCGCTGAGGAGCTCTTTTCGCCAAGACGGGTGTTGGAAGCGAAGCAAAACGGCGAGGGAATTTTGGTGGAGGCGGGGGGAATTGAACCCCCTTCCAGAACCGTTGCTCACTTAGCTTCTACGAGCGTAGTCCCTCTTTGAATCTCGCACCGGGTGTCCCGAGGGACAGGGCACCCCGATGCCAGCTCAGTTCAATGTCCTCTCTCAGCCCTGAGCAAAGCCTCAAGAGTCAGTCGACTTAGCCCACGCTCGACTCCTCCCGAGTCGACTGCGGGAAGAGTGGCGCGCTGCTCAATTAGGCAGCGAGAGCATAGTTAGTGTTCGCACTTCTTGTTTGCGGATTTTTTACGAGGCCCTCCGCACCTCGGCTCGCCACTAAGCGTCAAGCGTGTTCTGTCGAACCCTGACGCCCCCATGCACGATTATTATACCCCAGAAAAGGGATATAAGTTCCCGACAGTTTTACTCTTTCAGATGGGGTTCGTCGCGGTAGCGTTCCAGCGCACGATTCGCCACATCGCGGAGCATGCTGGGCAGTTCCTTCCCTTGAATCGGTGCGAGCGGCTCACGATAGAGCGGCGCTTCTGCCATCACCCAACCACCCCGCGCCAGCATCCGCAGCGCCGAGTACGCCGGGTGCTTGCGGTCCAGTCGGATGGTAGGCAGGGTCTGGAACTCAACACGCCCAATCGGTGCGCCCATCTGTTGGCGGAGCCGTGAATCTAATCGCTGGACATACTGCGCCAGCATCTGTCCCACCTGATAGCGGGGCATCGGCTTACTACCGCTAAACTTGGGCGGGATTGCCCCACGCGCCTTAAGAGTCTTCAACGCCTCACGCGCCCACTCTGGGTGCTTCCCTGAGAGTGAGACCGCACCCGCGCTTGCGGTGGTGATGGGACGGTCAAATGCCTGGCTCAGCCCGCGCTCCAAATTGAGGATAAACTCGGCGGTGATGACCGCCACTTCATAGCCCGTCATCGGCTCATCATAGGCAGATGAGGGCTTCGGCGGCTGGGTGTGAAAATCGGGTTGACGCTGTTGGGCACCTGCAATCACCAACACGCCCAAGCAAAACCCCACCACCGCGACTCGTAATGCCGTTTTAGTTTGCATGGTTCTACCCGTAATTATGGCAGATACACCCAGCTTATCCAGATAGGTTCCCGAAATCGGGTATCCTCTGAGTGGCTATGGAGAGCGTGGTGCAGCAGCGGAAGCCGTTGGAGACCGCCACGATTTTGGGGGTTCCAATTCACCGGGTACGCATGGACGAGGCGTTGGCAACCATAGAGCGCTTCATCGCCGAACGCACCCCCCACCTCGTGATTACCGCTGACGCAAATGCCGTGCTCATCGCTCTGGATGACCCCGAGTTTCACACGCTGATCCAACACGCCGACCTCGTAACGCCCGATGGAGCAGGACTATTGTGGGCGGGACGCCACTGCGGTCAGCCGTTTCCCGAGCGTGTTTCGGGCGTGGACTTGGTATGGCACTTGACGCGGCTGAGCCACGAGCGCGGGTATCGGCTCTTCTTCCTCGGCTCGGCACCGGGCGTGGCAGAACGCGCGCGCCAAAACCTGCTTCAGCAGTTCCCCAACGCGCAGATTGTCGGCACCGTCCACGGCTACTTCCGCCCTGAGGAGGAACCGACTCTGATTCAACAGATTGGCGAGGCTCAGCCCGATGTGCTTCTCGTGGCGATGGGCATGCCGCGTCAGGAGAAGTGGGCGCATCGCCATCGTGAGGTGCTCCGTGTGCCCGTGATGATTGGGGTCGGTGGCAGCTTTGATGTCTATGCCGGCGTGGTCAAGCGCGCGCCCAAATGGCTCCAAAACAGCGGTTTGGAATGGCTGTGGCGCTTGGCACAAGACCCACGCAAAATCCGTAAAGTACGCAACCTCCCCCGATTCGCATGGCGCGTGCTCACCCAAGCGCCGAAAAGATAATCCAGCGCGCCAAAGTGAAGTAAAGCAGGAGTCCCGTCGCATCGACAATCGTCGTGATGAACGGCGCCGACATCACCGCAGGGTCTATATTCAACCGTCGGGCAATCAGGGGCAGGCTCGCTCCAACACCCGTTGCCAGCACAATAATCCCCATCTGGGTCAGCCCGACCGTAATCGCCAGCCGAATGTAGCCCTCTGGCGACGCAATCAGCGAGTCGCGTGTCGCCTCCGGGCTGGGGATGACCGAAACCCAGAAGAAGGTGTTGAGTACCCCAATCAAGCCAATCAGTACCCCCAAGAGAAGCCCGGTGAGCAGTTCCCGCCGCACCACGCCGAACGCTTGACGCAGGCGGATTTCACCCAGTGCCAACGCACGGATGACGGTGGTGGTGGTCTGTGCCCCTGCGTTGCCCCCCGTGCCAATCAGCAAAGGAATGAACCATGCCAGCGCACTCACGGCGGCAATCTGCTCATCGTATTGGCGCAACACGCTACTGCTGAACAGCTGCGCCACAAACAGCACCAAGAGCCAGCGCACCCGCTTGCGCACCAAATCCCAGGGCGACTGACGCATGTAAGGCTCTTCGGTCGCTTCCACGCCCCCTAACTTCAGCACATCTTCCGTGCTTTCGCTGACCAAGATGTCCACCATATCGTCGATCGTCACGATACCGAGCATCCGCCCCAACTCATCCACCACCGGCACTGCCAGCAGGTCGTATTTAGACATCAGGTTCGCAACTTCTTCCTGGTCGGTCTCAGGCTGAACCACGACGAGTTCGGTGCGCATCACCTGCTCCATCCGTCGGTTGGGGTTCGCCACCACCAGGTCGCGCATCGAGGCAATCCCCACCAGGCGTTGGCGGTTATCCACCACATACACATAGTAGATGGTCTCGATCTCATCGCCGATTTGACGGATGTAGTCCAACGCCTGCTCCACTGTCCATTCGGGGCGCACCCGCACATACTGGCGCACCATCAGGCGCCCCGCCGTGTTGGGGGGATACTCCAGCAGTTCGCGTACCTCACGCGCTTCGAGCGGGGTCATCTGCTGGAGCAACGCCTGCGCCTGCTCCTCTTCCAACTCCTCGATAATCTGCGCAGCGTCGTCCGCAGGGAGCGCTTGGAGGAGCCGTGCCGCTTTATCGGTGGGGATATGCTCAAAAATCTCTTCAACCAGCGATGGCTCTAAGTAATCCAGCACTTCGGCAGCGCGCGCCTCGTCCATTTGCAGTAGCGCCAGCGCTTCCATCTTGGGGTCTTGCAACAGTGCCAGCGCATCGGCGACATCCTGAGGGGGTGTGTCTTCCAAAAGTGTGCTGAGCGACCCGTCTCCCTCTGCTAACACAGTGCGAATCTGTTCGGCGAGAATCTCGACATGCTCTTTGGCGGGCGACATCGCTTGAAGTGTACCTGATGGGTACAATCGCCCTATGGCTCTGATAATCGCCGAGAACAGCACCATCCTCTTTCAAGGGGACAGCATCACCGATGCGGGACGCGACCGCAACGAGCCGAACCATCTCGGCTATGGCTATGTGGCGATGATTGCCCAGTTTCTGGACGCACTCTATCCCGAACGGCGACTGCGCTATCTCAACCGCGGCATCAGCGGCAACCGTGCCAAAGACCTGCTCGCCCGCTGGGAGACCGACTGCCTCCAACTGCGCCCCGACTGGGTCTCCATTTTGATTGGCATCAACGACACTTGGCGCCGGTACGATGCGAACGACCCGACCAGCACCGAGGCGTTCCTGCAGTCCTATCGTGCCCTGCTTCAGCGCACCCGCGAGAAGACCTCCGCACGCCTGATTCTGATGGAGCCGTTCGTGCTTCATACCCCACCCGACCGTCAAACTTGGCGCGAAGATTTAGACCCCAAGATTCGGGGCGTACAGGCGTTGGCGAAAGAGTTCGATGCGCTCCTGGTTCCGCTGGACCGGCTGTTCAAAGAGGCGAGTCTCAAGCGTGAACCCGCTTTTTGGGCACCCGACGGGGTTCATCCCTCCCCAGCAGGCAATGCGCTGATTGCACAGGCGTGGCTCCGCACGGTGGGGATCCAAATCCGCTAAGAGGCGAGCAGCTCCGTCAGAGCCTGGCGCAGCTGCTCCATACGGAACGGCTTGGTGAGTATCTTCCATTTTACAGGAAGTGGCTCAGGAGGCTCCTCCTCAGCATAACCGGTCATAAAGAGGCACTTAAGGTCGGGGAACCGCTCTGCCAGCTGACTCGCTAACTCATATCCGCTTTTGCCAGGCAGCACCACATCGGTAAGGAGCACCTCAACCTGCTCTAAGGGCATCTCCAGCGCCTGTTCGGCGTGGCTTGCGGAGAGAACCGTATAGCCCATCATACTGAGCGCGGTGGCGAGGCTTTCCCTGACGGCGGGTTCGTCTTCTACCAACAACACCGTTAGAGGCACAACCCGTACTGGTTCGCGTAGGCGGGCAGGCTGCTCGTTGGCGACTTGGTCTCCCGAACACAAGGGGAGGTAGATATGGAAAGTCGTGCCTTGACCCATCTTACTTTCTACATCGATACAGCCCCCCAACTGATTGACGATTCCGTAGACGGTCGCCAAGCCCAGCCCATACCCACGGCTCCCTTTGGTTGTGAAGAACGGCTCAAAGATATGCTCTAAATCCTCCTCGCTGATGCCTGAACCTGTGTCCTGCACACAGAGGCAGAGGAATCCTGTGGGTTCATTGTCGGCATTACTGGCTTGGCAATCATCGGGTGGGGGCTGGATTCGTGTCATGATGCGGATAGTGCCCCCGTTGGGCATAGCGTCGCGGGCGTTGACCACGAGGTTCATCAAGACCTGTTCTAGCTGCGAGCGATCCGCCTTGATGATAGCTCGGTCGGCGCGGAGGTCGGTTTCTATCTGGATTTTCTCGCCTAAGGTGCGCTGGAACAGAGGAAGCATATCATGGGCGATTTGGTGCACATCAATCGGCGTAGGCTGGACAATCGCCTTGCCCGCGAACGCCAAGAGTTGGCGTGTCAACGATGCAGCCCGCTCCACCGCCTGCATAATGCGCTCCAGGTCGGTCTGGGCAGGATGTTCAGGTGGGAGCTTGGATTGAGCCAGTTCAGCAAACCCTTGAATGACGGTGAGCAGGTTATTAAAGTCGTGGGCGATTCCGCCCGCCAACCGCCCGATGCTCTCCATCTTCTGTGCGTGCCACAACTGCGCTTCTAAGCGTTTCCGCTCGGTGATATCAACATCCGCACAGATAACTATCCTTCTATCGCGCCACCAGACGGGAAACAACGAAGAAAGGATGTAGCGCCTCTCACCAGTGGCGGTGACAATTTCCCACTCCCTAAGAGGCGTAGGCTGACCCGTGTCGGCTACTTCGTGCAGCATCTCAAGATACTCTATGGATTCCTCCGGGGTGAAAATTAACTGGTCTAAAGTTTTCCCGATGGCATCCTCTTGGCGATAGCCGTACATCTGCTCAGAGGCACGGTTCCAAAACACCACGCGCCCCTCCAAATCGTAGCCTTGAATGGCGACCGTCGGTGAGTTCTCTATGATGGCTTCTAACTGTTCATAAGCCTGCTGGAGCTCCCGCTGGGATTGCTCCGTAAACGCCGTGAAAAGCCTGTGCTGGGACTGACTGATAGATATCGTCATCATCACGATGTAGGCAATAACCAAAAAGACCCAGAGGTCATAGATAGTTTGCCGAGCCAACGGAGAGCTCCCAAAAGACATCGACTGCGCAACAACCATGGTGAACAACATCACATTCAAAACGATAATGCTCTCTGCTCGTTCGTAGCGAAAAGCGACCGCGATGAGCAAAGGGAGCAACGCCAGAATATAGTACAAGCCGTTCCGTTCCTGACCCAATAGGTAGGCGGTTAGAATGCCGAAAACACAGAGCGATACGAACCCCGTGAACTCTGCAATTCTTTTCAGCCCCCAGCGAGATTGACCCCATTCGCTCCGTAAAAGTAGGAGGAGCGTTCCCAATAGCAGTCCCCCGATGAGGTTCCCCCCCAGCCAAACGAGGTAATGGTGAAGAAATTGCCGAGTATTGATGACTTCGAAGTGAAGGCTCAGTTTGGTTTGCCAGAACGCTGCAATAGCCCCTGCTATCACAAGGCTGGTCGCAAAGGTAATAAGGTCGCGCGGAGTTGTAAAGGTCGACTGAAATCCCAAGACCCTCAGTAGAACCCAGAGGACGGTAAACTCCACACCCACACCCAACGCAAGCAGGATTACTTGAAACGAGAAGATGCCCCAGTGTGCATAGGTAACCAACCCTGCACCCAGCGCTGAACCGACAATCCCACGCCAACCGAACCACCAGACCGATGCGACCGCCAATCCGCTGGGTAGCCAGACCAGCGAGGCAGTACCTGCTTCCTGCTGGATGAAACGCAAGCTAACTTGCCCAAGCACAAAGTAGGCGAGGGCAACCGCCAGTGTTGCCCCAATATCGCGCATGAGAATATCGATTCGGTACACACCCGAAAATTCCTGCAACTCACTCGTTGACCCGGGCGCCCCAAAGTAGGCGGTCGCGAAGCTTCTCGAAAAATTCGCCCTCGTTGAACGAGAGAAGTTTCAGTCGGAACGGCGCCGAAGTGATGTGGATAGTCTGTCCCGCCGTGAGCATCTGATGGTGCCGTCCATCGGCAGAGATTAACACTTGCACTTGCGGGTCATCGGATGCCGAGCAATTAACCGTGATAGCGATACGGGCGTTCGGGGGTAGCACCAACGGGCGCGCCCCTAAGGTATGAGGCGAAATCGGCGTCAGAACCAACGCTTCCGTCTGTGGATGCATCACTGGCGCCCCTGCCGAAAGCGCGTAAGCCGTTGAACCTGTCGGAGTCGCCACTAACGAGCCGTCGGCTGGATAGGTCGTTAGGGGCAGGTCGTTGATGCGAATGGTGAAGTCCAGCATCGGCATCGTCGGCTGGCGTAGGAGCGCCACTTCGTTGAGTGCGTACACCACACGGATTTCGTTCTCCACGCGTGCTTGCACCATCAGGCGCTCTTGGAGGCAGAAATCGCCCGTCTGCCAGCGTTCTAACGCTTGGATGATCTCGTCCGGTTCGGCTTGAGCGATGAACCCGAACCGCCCCAAATGAACTCCGAGCAGGGGCACCCCTGCGGGGGCACAAAGCGTTGCCCCTGTGAGCAAAGTGCCATCTCCCCCAAGCGTAATAACCAACGCCGTCGCAGGGTCTGGGAGTTGGCTCCAGCTGTTCGCAGTGCGCTGGTCGGTCAGTACTGCGTTATAGCCTTGCGCCCGGAGCCAGCGTGCCGTCTCTTGGGCATAACGCACCGCCTCCGGACGCTTGGCATTATAGAGGATTAGCACATCTTGCATTAGCGTCGGCTCAGGCGAGTGAGGTTCTGACGCGCGTCAGCGAAGTTCGGGTCCGCTTGAAGTGCTTGCTGATACATCGTGCGCGCCCGCGCCACCTGACCCTTGCGCTCGTAGGCGACGCCGAGATTATTGAGATAGAGGGCAGATTTCGGCACGAGTGCCACCGCCCGCTCAAACGCCCTGATTGCCTCATCCACACGGTTTGTGCGGAGCAGAATCAGCCCCAGATTGTTCCACGCCAAGTGCTGTTTGGGGTCGCGTTGAACAGCGTTGCGGTAGTGGCGTTCCGCACCGCGCAGGTCGCCCTTCTCCAAGAGGAGGTCGCCCAGTGTAACCCGTGCGGAGATACGGCCCGGATCTAAGGCGAACACCTGTTCGTACATCTTGATGGCGTTGTCCGAATCGCCCTTGAGTCGATAGGCAGCGCCGAGGTTCACCATCGCTTCGATCGAGCGTGGGTCGCGTTCCAACGCCATCTGGAGGGTCTCAATCGCATTATCCACCCGGTTCTGGCGGAGGTACACCAGCCCCAGTTGGGACAGGATTTGCGCATCGTTGGGTTTGAGGCGGTTGGCGTTTTGTAGAGCGGTTGCAGACGCTGCGAGGTCGCCCTGCCTAAGATAGAGAATGCCCAGGTTGTAGTGGAGGTCGGCTTCATCGGGGTTCGCGGACAGCGCGCGCTGGAGCGCTTGAATTGCTTGGGGCGTGTTGTTCATCCGCGTATAACTCTCTGCCAACTTGAGCCACCCACCCACCTCGTTGGTCAGGCGCGGCATCACGCGCTCCAGCTCCACCGTCGCCTCGCGCCACTGCCCCACCGCGTGAAGGGCAATCGCATAGTTATAGCGGAAGGTCGCATTGTTCGGTTCCAGTTCCACTGCCCGCTTGTAGTAAGGCAGGGCACGGCTGGGGAGGCGCATCATCTGGTACGCATAGCCGAGATTGTTCTGAGCGTTCGCATCGCGGGGATTGAGCTGAATCGCTTTCTCGTAATGCCCTACTGCCTGTTGGTACTGCTTGGTCTTCATGTAGATGTTCGCAAGATTGTAATGCGCATCGGGGTCGTTAGGCTTGATCTCAAGCACCTTACGGTACGCTTGGATTGCCTTCTGTAGATTGCCCGTGTGGAGGTAGGCGTTCCCCAAGTTGTTCCAGACCTCCGAGTTGCGCGGAGCGAGCTGCACACCGCGCTCCAGCACAGGCACCGCCTCGGGATAGCGACCCTCTTTGAGATATAAA
>JBDNDR010000109.1:0-6735 GCA_046718995.1 Fimbriimonadales bacterium | reverse complement strand
TACGCCCCCACCCTTCATCGGAATCGAGGAACCGGAGAACTACCTTCATCCTCGTCTTTTACCCGGTTTGGCAGAGGAATGCCTGCAAGCTGCCGAACGCACGCAACTCCTCATCACGACCCATTCTCCCTATTTCCTCAACGGGGTGCGCAACCCGAAAAGTGTACAGGTGCTTTGGCGTGGTGAAGATGGATTCACTCGAATCCGCTGTGTGGGAGATATAGAGTGGGTGCAAGCCTTAGCCAACAAAGCCCTCTTAGGAGAACTGTGGATGGAAGGAGCGTTTCTCGTGGGCGACCCTTTGGAAGGCGAGCGAGTACGACCAACTCATGAACTCCTATGAAGCCTGCCCGATACCTGATTTTCTTCGTGGAAGAGCCTTCTATGGAAAGTTTCCTAAGGTCTTTTTTACCGCGCTTTATCGGTCAAGATATCGAGCTCAGGTTTTATGTTTTTCAAGGTAAACATGATATGCTCAAGAAATTGAAAGAGAGGCTAACTACATATGGAACTTGGCTTACAGACGAATACCGAATCTTTATACTAATTGACCAAGATGATGATGACTGCCACAAAATCAAGCAACAAATAGAGGCTTGGGTACGGGATGCAGGTTTGGCTTCACGGTCTCACGCTGATCCCAACAAACCGTCGCAGTGGCAGGTCGTGACTCGTATTGTCATTACCGAATTGGAGGCTTGGTATTTCGGAGATTGGGAAGCGGTTAGGATGGCATATCCCAGAGTGTCTAAAGACATTCACCGTAAAGCGAGCTATCGAGTGCCTGACCAAATTACCAATCCCAGCGAGACGCTGGAGCAAATTATGCAGAGAGCGAAATACTTTTCCACAGGGCTACGCAAAATAGAACTGGCAAGCACCTTAGGGAGCCTGATCTCTCCAAAGCGTAATCGGTCTGGCAGCTTTCAAAAGTTTTACGAGGCGTTGATGGAAGCCGCAGGATCTTAGTCATCCTCCCGAGTGTTCGCCCAGACAGCCCATCCTAACGCTTCGTCCAGATGCGGGTGTTGAGGTTGAGCTCGTCTACAATCCCCACCACGAACTGCAACTCTCGGAAATACTGGAGCAAGGTCTCAGGGTTGACCACCCTTTCGCTGGAGGCGAACAGCCCCGGCGGCTCGAAATGGTTATGAGCCGTCGAGAGGGCAACATAGATTCGCGATGCCACAAACGAGACCCGTATCTCAGCTTTGGTGCGCTTCTGGAAGTCCAGCAACCGCGTAATCATATTCGGGGTCAAGATATAGCGCGCCTCAATCGGGTCGGTGGAGTAGACCTTGAAAAGTCGCTCAAACTCGGGGTCTTCCATCTTGATAAGCTCACCGGGCTGGCTGCCGATTTTTGCGCTCAAGCCTTGAAGCCACTGCCCCAAGCCACCCAAGAGCCGCTGTTCGTAGTCGGGGAACACCAGCGTAATCCCGTGAAAATGTTTGTGGAAATCGGCACTGATGAAGAGTCCCCTAAAGATGGTCACCCACCGTTCTTGGCGGTTGCCCTTAGAGTCGTAGGTGACTTGCCGGTACTGGGTATGGAGTTCACTGAGTCGGATGTCGGTCTTGTCGATGACCCCTTCGATGTAGTCCTCTCCGTCGTAGCGGTCGGGGTCGGGCGAGTTGTGGAACAGCATGCTCTGGTGGTACTCGCTCTCCGAGATAGAGTAGTTGGGGTGGTATTTCAGCGTAGGATGAACGGTTTTGACAAGATGAGTCAGCAGCTGATTTTTGAACGCCTGACGCCACATACTGCTCGTGCTGGAATAGACTACCGCAACCCCAATCACCCCGGCTATCAGTGCGAGTCCGAGTGCCAGCGCTCCGAAATAGAGGGCACCAAGCAACCCTAACACCAGCACCAACCCCATGACGATTAAGCTCGCGCGCCAGAACTGTTTCTGAAGTTCTTGACGCTCCTTGTCAAGCGCCTCTAAGATGGGGCGGAGTTCCTGAAGCGCTTCGGAGCGATTCGGGATCATTGCTTAAAGAGCTGTGAGACATTCGGTGTGGCGCGCTCCGCCTCTTGCGCCTCAAACACCGCACGCCGTCGTAGACCCATCGTGCTTGCCACGATGTTCGTGGGGAACATCTCGATGGCGTTGTTGTAGTCGGTGACGGCGGCGTTGTAGGTGCGTCGTGCGGCGGAAATCTGCTCTTCAATCTCGTTGAGTGAGGCTTGCAGGTGCAGGAAGTTCTCGTTCGCTTTCAACACGGGGTAGTTCTCCACCGAAATCATCAAGTTGCGCAGGGCGCCCGAGAGCGCCGATTCGACCTCCATCCGTTCCCCCTCAGATAGGTTAGGCGAGATGGCTCGTGCGCGCAGTTCGGTAATCCGCTCCAGCAGACCGCGCTCATGCTCCATATATTGGCGTACAGTCGCAACCAAGTTCGGGATGAGGTCATGACGCTTCTTGAGCTGGACATCAATCCCGCTGAAGGCGTATTCCACCTGGTTCTTCTTGCCAATCAGCGAGTTATACATCACGATGTAGACCAGCAGGGGCAGAATCACCAGCGCACCGATACACATCACTCCCACGAGTAGGCTATCCATAGTTCCACCTTCGCTTACTACTTAGGTATGCTTAGAAAGGTTCCTGCATTTTTATTTTGAACCGTAGCGCGTTTGAAGGGTTCCATCCCCACAGCGTTCGTGCCATCGGGTACACTACAGAGTGGAGGGCAGAAGCCATCGCAACGAATAGCAAGCTAATCCGAGAGATTTTAGTGAATGTGACCCCACGCGAGACCCGAATCGCCGTGCTGGAAAATGGGCAACTGATGGAGGTGCGCTTTGAGCGGGGCGAGCGCGTGGTGGGCAATATCTACAAAGGGATTGTGCAGAATGTCCTGCCCGGTATGGACGCCGCGTTCATCAATATCGGTCTGGAACGCAACGCCTTCCTCTATGTGGGCGATATTCTGCCTGAGGGAGGCGAGGGCGACGAGGCTCCGACCCCAGTTCGACGCAACGAGCTGCGCAAACGCAACATCGGCGAACTGCTCAAAATCGGGCAGGTAGTACTCGTGCAGGTCGTCAAGGCGCCCCGCGGAACCAAAGGCGCCCGCGTGTCAACCCGACTCACCTTGCCCGGACGCTATGTCGTGTTGATGCCCGAAGCACAGTCGTTGGGGGTCTCACGCAAAATCGAGGATCGAGCTGAACGCGAACGCCTGCGCCTCGTCGGGCAGAAGCTCCATCCGCCCGGTTTCGGACTCATCCTGCGCACGGAGGCGGAAGGCAAGACCGAAAAAGAGATTGGACAGGATATTGAGTATCTCACCCAGCTTTGGACACAAATCAAAGAGCAGATGGCTCAAGCCGAACCGCCTGCGCTCGTTCACCGCGATGCCAGCCTACTGTATCGGGTTCTGCGCGATGTGTTCTCTTCGGAAGTCGACCGCCTGTGGATTGATGACCCCGAGGAGTACGAGAAAGTCCATGAAGTCCTCAAGGTGATTGCGCCCACCCTGCGCGGGCGTGTGATGCTCTACGATAAGCCCATCCCGATGTTTGAGCATTTCAATATCGAGAAGGAGATGGAACGGCTCTTCCGGCGCAAGGTCTGGCTCAAGTCGGGAGGCTACCTCACGATAGACGAAACGGAGGCGTTCACCGCCATCGATGTGAACACAGGCAAGTTCACGGGTAAGACCTCGCTGGCGGAGACCATCCTCAAGACCAACTTGGAAGCGGTCGAGGAGGTCTGCCGACAGCTCCGCCTGCGCGATATCGGCGGGATTATCGTGGTGGACTTTATCGATATGGCACGCAAAAGCGACCATCGGCAGGTGATGCAGGCTCTTCAGAAGACCCTCAAGCGCGACCGTGCCCGCTTTCGAATCGGGCGGATTAGCTCGCTGGGGCTGGTGGAGCTGACCCGTAAGCGCACGGGCGAGTCGGTCACCGAGAGCCTTACGCGTCCGTGCCCAATCTGCCACGGGCGTGGGCGTATCCCATCGCCCGATACGGTGAGCCTGTGGATTGAACGCGAATTGTCTACTCGCGCCGTCAAAGAGCATGTACAAGCCTACCTGATTGAAGCCCACCCCGCCGTGATTGAACATCTTGTAGGGGAGGACGGAATCAATATCGACCTGATGGAGCACAATCTGGAGTGTGCCCTGTTCGCCCGCGCCCGACCGGAGCTGGGGCTGGAAGAGTACCGCATTCAAGGCGGCACGATCGAGCAGTTCAAGCGACAGCACCTACCCTACAAGCAGCTCCAAGTAGTAGAGTGCAAGCTCGCGCCTTCGGCGATTGACGAGGAGGCGAAGGTCGCTTGGACGGCTGATGGGTACCTTCTGCTCTGGGAGAACGAACCGCCCACCCAAAATATCACCAAAGTCACGCTCAGCGAGGTGCGTCGCTCGTTCGCCTTCGCCGAGCCAATCAGCACCACCAAATCGCTCAAGAAATCGGAGGTTGTTTGATGGAACTACGACAGATTCAAATCTCGCTGAATGCCCAGGTCGGACCGCTCAACGAGGTTCGCCGACAACGGATTATGGAGAGCCTCGGCGGGGACTTCTCGGTTCAGCCGGTGCCGTTTCAGGGAGCGCTGGCATTGGTCAACCCAGTCCGGCGCGAAGCCCTGTTCCTGACCGATAATCAAATCCAGTTCACGGTAGAGGGTCAGCCCGCCGAGTTTTCAGCGCACCGATTGGAACATGTCCTCAGCACGGTTCGCGATACGCTCTTACTGGAGGACCGCTTCCCGATGCTGATGCAGGTCATCGCTCACAAGGATGCCAACGGCTCCGCGTTTGAGCGCACTGTGGACGCCTTTACGCCGATCCCGCCCCACACCATGCGCCAATACTTCCCCGGCTTGCGTGGGCTGGGCATCCGAATTACTTTTGAAGAGCATCCGTATGTATGCGACCTGCGCGTTGAACCCCTGTTCAGCGACCCTGCCTACCTGTTCATCCAGTTTAATCTCGGCTCGCAACAGGCGATGATGAGTGTCTCTACCCTGACTGAAGAAATTTACCAGTGGATGAATCGTCTCCAGAATGAGTATAACGCTATCATAGACACAATCATGGGAGAGTAGTATGCCATTTATTGCGCGCAACCCTGCCACCGAAGAGTTCATGTATCAGATGGAGTCGCTCTCCGACTCGGGGGTGGAGGAGCGTATCCGGGTTGCGCATGAAATCTACCTGCGTTGGCGGGAGACATCGATCAGCGCGCGGGCAGAGGTGATGCGCCGAGTCGCCCAAGAGCTGGAGACCCACTCAGAGCAGATTGCCTTCACCATCACGACCGAGATGGGCAAGCCCATCCAGCAGGCAATCGCGGAGGTGCAGAAGACGATTCGGGGCTGTCATTACTTTGCAGAGCATGCCGAAGCGATGCTGGCTCCAATTGAGGTGCTGACCGAAGCGCGCAAAAGCTATGTGAGTTTCCAACCGCTGGGTGTTCTGCTGGCAATCATGCCTTGGAACTTTCCCGTCTGGCAGGCGATGCGGTTCGCTATCCCGGCGATTATGGCGGGGAATGTCGTCCTGCTGAAGCCTGCTCCTACCACACCCGGTAGCGCGCTTCGGCTGACCGATGCCTTCCACCACGCCTACGAGTTGCCCTTGATGATTGAGCTGTTCGCCGAGGTAGAACAGATTGAGGCGGTCATTTGCCATCCGCTGGTGCGCGGTGTGACCTTCACTGGGAGTACGCGCGCTGGGCGAGCCGTTGCCCGAATCGCAGGGGATGCCCTCAAAAAGTGTGTGCTGGAACTCGGTGGGAGCGACCCCGCCATCGTTTTGCCCGACGCCGACCTCGACAAAACCGTAGAACAGATTATTCAGGGGCGCTTCCTCAACACAGGGCAGAGCTGTATCGCCATCAAGCGCGTGCTGGTAGACCAAGCGCTCTACGAGCCGTTTGTGGAACGCGTTTTGGAGCAGTGCCGAACCCTGCGAATGAGCAACCCCCTCGACCCAACGACCGACCTGGGACCGCTGGCACGGGCAGACCTGCGCGAGAACCTGCATCGTCAAGTGCGCGAGAGTATCGAGATGGGCGCTCAGTGCCTGCTGGGTGGTGAGATGCCTGAGGGTGTCGGCTACTTCTATCCTCCGACCGTGTTGACAGAGGTGACGCCCGGCATGCCCGTGTGGCAAGAGGAGACCTTCGGACCTGTTCTGCCGATTACGAAGGTCAGCAGTCGGTACGAGGCGGTACAGTTGGCGAACGAAACAGTTTATGGCTTGGGCGCGAGCGTCTACACGGAGAACATCCGTCTGGGTGAGGAGATTGCCCGCGACAGACTGGAGGCGGGCAACTGTTTCGTGAACCAGTTCGTCTTCTCTGACCCGCGCCTACCGTTCGGGGGCATCAAAGAGAGCGGTTTCGGGCGTGAGTTGGGCACTTTCGGCATCCATGAGTTCACCAACATCAAGACGGTTTACATCAGGTGACGGCGTTTAACCTTACCCCCTGCTCCTCTCGCAGTAGAGGGTATGCCTACGCCCAGTCACGCTAAGCTTCCCCTCCCCTGTCATGCTGAACGCAGTGAAGCATCTCAGCGAACCCCTTCGCCCTGCTCAGGGTGATGGGCAGGGGAACGCTCAGAGGAACGAATCGGGACAAGAAGCCCTACTCGTAGCGCAACGCCTCTATCGGTTGCAGCTGCGCCGCGCGCCAAGCAGGATACAGCCCAAAGAAGATGCCGATGAACGCCGCCGAGCCGAACGCCAACAGCACGCCTTCGGTCGG
>JBDNDR010000108.1:0-6737 GCA_046718995.1 Fimbriimonadales bacterium | reverse complement strand
ACGCTACCAGCACGCGCTCCACAGGCATCTCGGGTGAGCCGACTTGGAGACCAATGGGGTCGTTCGGAAACGCCAGCTCAGGCGGAGCTATCTGCTCCAGCCAGTTCAGTACCTCACGCACCAACACACTCATAGCTCCGATTCTACCCAGAGCGTGAGAGGTTGAGATTGGGCGACAGCCCCTATGCGTCATCCTGAGCCATTCCTCCATTCGTCACCCTGAGCTGCAGGCGAAGGGTCTTGTTGAGATGCTTCGCTGGCGCTCAGCATGACGGGGTGGGTTGGTGCGTCAGCCCCTGTATTCCTCAGCCTGAGCCATTCCTCCTTTGTCACCCTGAGCGGAGCGAAGGGTCTCGATGAGATGCTTCGCTGGCGCTCAGCATGACAGTGGGGGGGGATGCTCAGCACAACGGTGGAGGTTGAGTTCCCCTCCCCCAGCGTTTAGTGGGAGGATTCGGGTGGGGGTAAGGTCTCCGCTTCCCTGAGGTTACTCTGTACAGGTTAGGAAAAGGGAGAGAATCAGGTCTATTCTTCCATCGACAGCCATCCTGAAACAGGAAATCCACCTCGCTTTGAGTTTGAGGAGTAAAAAGCATAGTGAGCAAAGGAAGCATTCCACTCTACAACGAGTCAGGGTCTAACTCCTCTATGTGCACATCACCATCCTCGTCGTAAGACACGATTTTTATGCGCTGTTCGGCATCGTTAAGCTTCTGCTCGCAAAATCGCCTCAGCTTTTGACCCTCTTCATAGAGGCGGACTGTCTCATCCAGCGGTAACTCGCCGGATTCCAATAAGCGTACAATTTCTTCCAGCCGTGCCATTGCTTGCTCAAAGCTGTCGGGCGACGATTCAGGATTCATCATCTATCACCACCTCGTTGACTGTGATTTGTAAACTGCCATCTGCCACTACAACTTCCGCTTGTTGGTGTGGGACAAACTGGCTAGCTCGACTCAGTACACATTTCGTCTCAGGGTCTCTCAGCAAGGCGTAGCCTCGCTGAAGAACCGCATAGGGATTCAAGACCTCCAGTTTCCCCAAACGCGACTCTAAAGTATTGCGACACCGTTCTATATGGGTACGCATATTCGTATGTAAGGATTTGGCATGCCGATCGATTTGTCCCCGCCAACGCTCCAGCTGAACCTGAGGGTGAAAATAAAATAGGCGTTTTGACAGTTCTAGCAGTTGCTGACGGTGTGTTGTTAGCGCTTGGCGTGCCTCACTCTGGATTTGTAGAACGGCGTTGTCTACACTTTGCCAGAAGCCTCCCAAAACGCTGAGAGGGTCTATGAAGCAGCGCCGCTCTTGCAGCCGCCTGAGACCATTACGAAGGTGATATAGCCGCTGGCGCATCGCTTGTTGTAAACGTGTGTCCAGATGAGCTAAGTGGTTCAACAGATCTCGCCGATCGGGCACAACTTTTTGAGCCGCAGCAGTCGGGGTCGCAGCACGATAGTCCGCTGACAAATCCGTTAAGACGAAATCGCCCTCGTGCCCAACCGCGCTCACCGTTGGAATATGCGAAGAGGCAACCGCTCGGACTACTATCTCCTCGTTAAACGCCCAAAGGTCTTCAACCGTACCTCCACCTCGCCCGATGATGAGAACCTCTACTGCGCCTATTCGGTTTCGTACCGTATCGGAGTTCGCCAACTCAATAGCACGCACCAACGCTACTGAAGCGCCTTCCCCTTGCACCAGCGAGGGAAAGACCACAATCTGCACACCAGCGTATCGGTCACGAATGGTCCTCACCATATCCCGCAAAGCGGCCGAGTCAAGAGAAGTGACAATCCCCACTCGCTCTGGTAAGAGTGGGAATTGCCGCTTGCGACTCTCATCGAATAACCCCTCACTGTGCAACCGATGTCGTGTCTCTTCAAACTGTCGCCCCCAATACCCAATCATGGAGTCACACACGATGGTGAGGGCATCAATCTGGTACTCACCGCCGCGCCTGGAGACCTGAATACTACCTAATACCTTGACCTGTTCACCATCCTTGGGCATTTGGGACATATGCGCTAAGTGACTGCGCCATATCACTCCCGATATCTGACTTTGTTCATCATGTAATGCGAAGTATGCATGACCGCTTTGTGCTACTTGCCAGCGCCTTATCTCGCCCTGCACCCAAACAGATTTTAACACCCTATCTTCGGCTAATAATTGTCGCACATGGGCGTTAATTTCACTGACACTCCAGATCCTTTGATCGTGTAGCATCACATGCCCCCTTGTATCTTTTAGGCACAGTATACCCTATTTTCTATGCTTTTATTTAGCGAGCTCTGCTTGCCCTTGTTGACCGTAGCTTTTCTAAAAATGACTGTGCGTTGGATAAGGATGCTATCGCCACTATAAATACAAAGATGGGCAGCACACCGTTGTCTGCCATCGGTTTTGTGTTGTTGTCTTTCAGACACCTTTAGGATGGAGGCAGTAGGGAGTTGTTGAGATGCTTCGCTGGCGCTCAGCATGACGGGGTGGGTTGGTGCACCAGCCCCCTATGCGTCACCCTGAGCAACCCCCTTCGTCACCCTGAGCGGAGCGAAGGGTCTTGTTGAGATGCTTCGCTGGCGCTCAGCATGACGGGCATAGGCTCCCCTCTCTGTTTACGGAGAGGGGCGGGGGGTGAGGTGAAAACAGCTCCCCTCTCTGCCTGCGGAGCGGGGCGGGGGTGAGGCATACACTATAGCCCGCTATCAAGGCTTTATCCATACTGCGGATAACAGCACTTCTTATACTTCTTGCCACTGCCGCAGGGGCAGGGGTCGTTGCGTCCGACCTTGCCTGGGGCAGTATCGGCGCTCTCTGCGGTGGCTTCCCCATCGTTCAAACGCTGGACACCCGCGCTGGGGCGCATCGCCATCGGCGAGTTCGCATCGCCTCCCACACGCACCACCTGGCGCGGTTGCGGAGGCACCACCTGCGCGTGGAACAGGAACATCACCACATCGTTGCGAATCGCATCCAGCGTGTCCGCAAAGATTTTGGAAGCCTCCTGCTTGTATGCCACCAGCGGGTCAATCTGACCGTAGCCGCGCAGACCAATCCCCTCGCGCAGGTAGTCCATCGAGGCAAGATGCTCCACCCATCGGCGCGTGATGACCTGAAGCATGAAGTAGCGTTCCAGCTCGCGCATCACTTCGGGCGTGAGCTGTTCCTCGCGCATCTGGTAGGCTTGGAGCGCCCACTCCTCGACCTGCTCCACAAGGTAGTCGTGGCGCGGGAAGGTGAAATCGTCGGGCTTGACGAACACCTCCAGCGGGAAGATAGAGTTCAACCGCTGGTAGAGACCCTGCATATCCCACTCGGTGGGCGGAAGGTTGCGCGGAGCGTATTCATCCACCACATCACGCACCATCTCCTGCACGAACTCGATCGCCCGTTCGCGGGTGTTCGTGCCTTCCAGAATCTGGCGACGCAGACCGTAGATTTGGATACGCTGTTTGTTCAGCACATCGTCGTACTGCAGAACATGCTTACGCATGGAGAAGTGGTGGAGCTCAATTCGCTTCTGAGCGCTTTCAATCGCTCGGGTGAGCATTTTGGCTTCCAGCGGTTCATCATCGGGCCAGGTCTTGAGGAGTGGACTGTTGCGTAGGTTCTCACCGAACAGGCGCACCAGCTCATCGTCCAGCGAGAGGAAGAAGCGCGACTCACCAGGGTCGCCCTGTCGTCCTGCGCGTCCGCGCAACTGGTTATCGATTCGTCGGCTTTCGTGGCGCTCGGTACCCAGCACGAACAGACCGCCCAGCTTGCGCACCTCTTCCGCAGCGACGGAGCGCTCCTGCTGAGAGAGAGGGAGCGGAGGCGCTGCGCGCTCTTTCCCGCCCCGGCGGAACGACATCAGCTCGGGCGATTCGGCATCGGCTTCAGATTGTTCTTGGGTGTTCTCTTCCTCTTTGACAACCGAGCCACCGAGCAGGATGTCCACGCCGCGCCCTGCCATGTTGGTGGCGATGGTCACGGCGCCTTTGCGTCCCGCCTCTGCGATGATGCGTGCCTCCTTCTCGTGGAACTTGGCGTTCAACACATTGTGCGGAATACCGTGCTCCATCGCCTCGGTGAAGTACTCGGCGTTCGCTTGGGGCAGTTCAAAATGCTCTAAGAACCAGTTCACATGCGCTGGATCGGTCGCGCTGGTGGGCAGGTTCAGCGCGCGTAGCATCGGCGTAATCTGGCGCATCGATAGGGTATGGAGCGGCATCTGGAGGGTTTTGCGCCACTCTTCCTTCTGCTTCTTGTCCACCTCTTTCGCGTTTTCCAGTTCGCGACGCACCCGCTCAACCAGCACCAAAAGTTGGAGTTTATCAAAAGTGAGCCGTGCAGAGATGACCTCCGACATCTCAATAGAGCGGGTACCAACCAGCACGGGCTGTTGCTTGGTGTAGAGGCGTAGAATCTCCATCGCAATCCCACGGAGTTTCGCCTCCATATTCTTGTAGACTACATCGGGATGGTCGATCCGAATCATAGCACGGTGGGTCGGAATGCAGACCACATCCATCCCGTAGATTTTGCGGAACTCTTCCTCCTCGGTCTTGGCGGTTCCTGTCATACCAGCGAGCTTCTTGTAGAGGCGGAAGTAGTTCTGGAAGGTCACCACCGCGATTGTTTGGCTCTCCTGCTTGATAGCGACGCCCTCTTTCGCCTCAATCGCTTGGTGGATGCCGTCGCTGAGCCGTCTACCGTGCATGAGGCGTCCCGTAAACTCGTCCACCAAGATAATCTCGCCGCCCCGCACGACATAGTGGATGTCCTTCTTGAAGTAGCCGTGCGCCTTGAGTGAGGCGTTAATGTAGGGCATCAGTTCCACTTCATCGGCGAGGTTGCGCACGCCCATCATCTGCTCCAGTCGGTCCATCCCCTCCTCGGTGAGCGTGACCGCGTGGTGCTTCTCGTCCACCTTGTAGTCGCGCTCGGGCTGGAGCCGTCGCACAAACGAGTCGACCTTGTAATAGATGCTCAGGTCTTCTTCTATCTGCCCGGAGATGATGTGTGGGGTACGCGCCTCATCAATCAGGATGCTGTCCACCTCGTCGATGATGGCGAAGTTCAGCTCGCGCTGAGAGGTGTCCTCCAAGCGGTAGACCATGTTGTCGCGCAGGTAGTCAAAAGCGAATTCGTGGTTCGTGCCGTAGGTGATGTCGGCGGCATAGGCTTCGCGTCGGGTGACCTCGCGCAGGTGCAGATAGCGTGGGTCGGGATGGACATAGCCCGGCTCATAGAGGTACGAGCCGCCCCGCTCATCGGTCTCTGCGCTCTGCCCTTGAATGACCCCCACCGTCAGTCCCAGTAGGTGATAGATAGGCGCCATCCAGACGGCGTCGCGTCGGGCAAGGTAGTCGTTGACCGTGACGAGGTGAACGCCCTTGCCCTCCAAAGCGTTCAGGTAGAGGGGCAGGGTGGCGACGAGCGTCTTACCTTCACCCGTCTTCATCTCGGCGATGCGTCCTTGATGGAGCACCATTCCACCCAGAAGCTGCACATCAAAATGGCGCATGTTGAGGGTGCGACGCGCCGCTTCACGGCACACGGCGAACGCTTCGGGCAGTATATCGTCTAAGGTCTGACCGTCTTGGAGGCGTTTTCTGAATTCGTCGGTTTTCGCTCTCAGTTGTTCATCGCTTAGGGCTTGAATTTGGGGTTCGAGCGCATTGATTTTCGCTACGATGGGTTGGAGGCGTTTGACATCGCGCTCGGTCGTGTCCATTAATTTCTTCAACCACTCTCTAACTAACATTGTTTCCTCCGCACTTGGGGCAGATAAGATGATACCCTATAGCACTCTATCGGCAGGTGGGGCACTGCGCTGGAGGTTCAGTGGAGGGCGATTTCACCACGAAAGACCTCAACGGCGGGTCCCGTCATTAGCAGTTCGCCGTCGGGCTTCCACTCAATCAGGAGCGGCCCGCCGGGCATTCGGACAGTCGCTTGGCGCGCCAACTGCCCCTTGAGATGCCCCGCGACCAACACCGCACAGGCGCCCGTGCCACAGGCTTGGGTCAGACCTGCCCCTCGCTCCCACGAGCGGGCGTGAGACTCGTCGGCACTGAGCACCTGAGCCACCTGTACATTCGTGCCGCCTGGGAACAAGGGATGATGCTCTATTGCCGGACCCAGAGTCTCTAAGGGGAACTCGGCGAGCGCATCGGTGAAGATGACCGCATGGGGTGTGCCTGTATTGACCACCCAGATGGGGAGCGTGTGGTCGCCAACAGTTAGGCTCTGTTCGGCTGACTCGGCGGTCGGAACACCCATCTGCACAGTATAGTGATTGTTCGGGCGACGCCAGACGGTCTTGATCCCTGCGTCCGTTTCAATCGCTAATGTCTCGCGTTCGGGGCAGTGGTCTTGAAACAGATAGTGTGCGAAACATCGGATGCCGTTGCCGCACATCTCGGCGGTGGAGCCGTCTGCGTTGAGGATGCGCATCCGATAGTCCGCGGTTTCCGCAGGCTCGACGATAAGGAGTCCATCTGCCCCGATGCCTGTGCGGCGCGCGCACCAGCGCTGAGCCAGTTCTCGCCAGTCGTTCGGGATTGCCCCTGTGCGCAGGGTATCAATCAGCACGAAGTCGTTGGCGTTGCCGTGCAGCTTGACAAACGGGACGCAGTTCACTCCTCAAAGTCGCCGCTTTCGCCTTGCGGACGCGAGGGACCGTAGCCAGGCACGGGGCGCGAGGGCACGATGGAGGTCACGGCATGCTTGTAGACCAGCTGGAC
>JBDNDR010000107.1:0-6795 GCA_046718995.1 Fimbriimonadales bacterium | reverse complement strand
AGTCGGGCACGGGAGAGCCGTTTCGACTGCGTTTGCCGATACGCTTCCTGAGCGCGCGGGCAGAGGCGGAGCATCAGGTGGTGGTCACAATGCAAGAGCGTGAGCAGGAGTTCCAGATTGACCTCCCGTTTACCCCTAAGCATCTTGCGATAGAGCCGGAGCGGGGTTATGCGCTGGTCAAGAGGTCGCCCCAGAGTTTAGAACATTCGTTTTGACCCCCCCCTTGACTTTTGTGCAGTGCATTAGGTATTATTGATGTCGAAGGAACGGCAGTGCGCGAGGGAGTGCGCCTCAGGAAACCTTCGGAAAGGCTGATAGCGCCCCCTCTCTAAGCACCGCCCATCCTTCAAAAATCTAAATCTCAAGGAGGAGGGATGCTTCTATGAAGCGTTTACTCATTGCTGTTGCTGGGCTAAGCCTGACCACCGGGCTAACTTTTGCCCAGATGAGAGATGTGCCCGCTGGGCACTGGGCGTATCAGTCTATCGAGCAGTTGGTGCAGTTGGGCATCATCGAGGGTTACCCCGATGGCACTTTCCGCCCGAATCGCACCATGACCCGTGCTGAGTTTGCGCAGGCGATTGCACGCGCCTACCGCAACATCGACGAGCGACTTCGCGCGCTGAGTGCACGCATCGAGGAGGTTGCTAACACTCCCCGTGGCGGTCAAGCTGGCACCACTGACGAGCAAGCGCGTCGCGACATTGAGGCGCTCCGCCGCGATATCGAAGAGCTGAAGAAGCTCAACGAGGCGATGCAGACCCTTCAGCGTCTGGCACAAACCTTCCAACAGGAGCTCAGTTCCTTAGGTGTGGATGTGGACACCCTCAAGCGCGATATGGCGTCCTTGCGCGCTCGCGTGGAAGCACTGGAAGGTAAAAAAGACCGCTTCACCATGAGCGGCGACCTGAGCTTCGGTGTGTTCGGCACCCACAGCATCGACGGCAAGAGCGTGTTCACCAAGAACTCCCAGCAGATTGACCCGTCGGGCAAGCTGCTGGAGAGCATCAGCGTGGTACACGAGCTGGGTCTGACCTTCAGCGGGCAGATTAACGACGAGGTCTCGGGTTCGGCGACCTTCATTCTGGGCAACTACCTGCCCTACCTCGGAGACGCCACCAAGAGCTCCTACTTCCTGCCTGCTTTTATCGGCACTGGCAAACCCGCCTTCACACTTGGAGACACCGACATCGTGATTTGGGAGGCGTTTGTCAAGGCACCGATCAATGTGTTCGGTACCAATGTCAATGTGACCGTTGGTCGCTTCCCTGCACAAATCACTAGCTACACGCTCAAGCGCGGTGCGCCTGACTACTACCTCAACTTCGCCCGCTACAAGGACGGGTTCTACCGCGTGGACGGTGGTGCGCTGGATTTCAACTTCGATACCTTCCGCCTGAACCTATGGGCAGCTCAGCCTGCGAACTTCAGCTCGGCAGGTGGCGTAGGGATGTCTATGCCGATTACCAACCACAACTCCACTCTGGGTTCGGTCGAGCAGTTCGCTGGCGCTCGCCTGGAGTTTGATGCCATTCGCGGCGAGAGCAACAACCTGTCCATCGGCGCCACCTACTACGCTGCGGGTGTTGGGCAAAACCAAACCTACACTCACTTCGGCAACCCCATCGCAAACACCATTGACCGCGTGGATGTGTTCGGCGCGGACATCAAGGCGAAGTTCGCTGGTTTCAATATCGGCGTTGAGTACGCCCAGAGCGACCTTCTGGATGACACGACCCGCGTAGTCAAGAAGGACAACTGGGTGCTGGATGCCAACATCGGCTATAACTTCAGCGATAACCTCGGCATCACCGCTGGCTATCGTGAGACACGCCCGTTCTTCGTGGCACCCGGTTCTTGGGGTAGCCTCGGTTACCTCTTCAAGCCATCTGACCTGCGTGGGTTCTATGCCGATGTGAACTACCAAGTATCCAGCGACCTCAAGTTCAACATTGGCGGTGCCTTCCTTGAGGGAACTGGGCGCTTAGCTCCTGGCGCTGGTTACCAGACCAACGACGAGGTCATCCAGGTGTTGGCTGGCGTAGATTACCGCCTGTCCGACCGCTGGAACATCTCGCTGGGCTACGAGGGTCTCTATTGGAAGATCTCCTCGTTTGGTCCTCAGGTCAAGCCCGTGTGGAACTACTTCACGCTTGGAGTGGGTTACAATCTGGGCGAGAACGCTGCCCTGAATGTGCTGTACCAGATTATCGACGCCGACGGCAAGGGCTTCCTGCCTCTGAGCGGTGGTCCGAACGCCAACAAGAACAGCGGTGCCGTCGCTGCGACCACACTCAGCGTGAAGTTCTAACAACGCGTCTCTGCAGGGGAGTTTTCCCTGCATCACCCTGTCGGAGCCTTGCCCTTTTGGCAAGGCTCCGATATTTTTAGGTATAATTCTCATCCGTCGGAGGTGCTTATGAGCATAATGGATTATCCTCAAGTGTTGGTTTCCACGCAGTGGGTCGCTGAACACTTGAACGACCCCACTATTCGTCTGGTTGAGGTGGATGTAGATACTCAAGCCTACGAGCTTGGACATATCCCTGGTGCCGTAGCGTTCAACTGGCAAACCCAACTCCAAGACCCGGTTCGGCGCGACATCATCAGTAAAGAATCTCTGGAACAACTGCTCAGTCAACTCGGCATTCGCAACGACCACACCATCGTACTCTATGGCGATAACAACAACTGGTTCGCCGCCTATGCCTTCTGGGTGCTGAAAGTGTATGGTCATGAGAAAGTCGTCTTGATGGATGGCGGGCGCAAGAAATGGATTGCCGAAGGGCGCGAGATGACAACCGAAATTCCTACCTATCCGCCTTCGGATTATCAGGCTAAGCCTGCGGACTATAGCCTACGCGCTTTCTTCCCGCAGGTAATGGAAAACCTCAATAATGAAGGAGTTGCGCTGGTGGATGTGCGCTCGCCTCAGGAGTTCACTGGTGAACTGCTGGCGCCCCCGGGACTCTTGGAAACTGCGCAGCGCGGGGGGCATATTCCGGGCGCACGTAACATTCCCTGGGCGCAAGCGGTGCGTGAGGATGGGACTTTCAAATCGCCTGAGGAGCTACGCGCCCTCTACGAAACGCTGGGTGTCACGCCCGACAAGTCGGTGATTACCTATTGCCGTATCGGGGAGCGCTCGTCGCACACTTGGTTCGTCCTGAAGTATCTGTTGGGCTACCCGAATGTGCGCAACTACGACGGGAGTTGGACAGAGTGGGGCAACATTGTGGGCGCCCCGATAGAGCGCGAAATGCCTACCGAAACGCACGGTGGCGCATCTAACGCGCCATGCCCCCAGTAGCAGGGAGGTGTTCTTCAAGGGGCAGAGCGGTATCTCTGCCCCTGTAGCACTAAAACAGACGGAAGGGAGTGAAGGCGAAATAGACGCCAAATAGGTCTGCATCCCGTGTCTTATCGTGGCGGGAGTAGTAGGTGTAGAGGTAGACCGTGTCGTTCAGCGAGCGTCCCAGCCCGAAGCTGGTGTAGGTGGTCGTATCAGGGAAGCGGAAATGCTCCACTGCGAAGTCAAAACCAGCGAACGATGCCTGCCACGCTGCGCTCCAGCCCCACTCACCTCTCTGTTGATAGCTTCCTAAAGAGAACCGCCCTACAGAGGTTGTGCGTGAGCTGACACCGTAGTAAATCGGAGCCAGATTCTCGCCGACATTCAGTACACCTACCGAGAAACCGGGCAACCGCTTATTTTCGGGGTTGACGACCCAGCGTGCATTCATCACTTCTTGGCGCGTGCTCGGCTTATCGACGCCGATAAAGTCTAAACCGAAGTCAAACCGCTCCGTGAGCATCAACTGGGTGTAGAGACAGCGGGTGCGCGTCTCGTTATAGTAGCGCGGGGTGCCGAACTGTTCCGTAGCTAAGTACACAGACCGCGGCGAGTTCAGGGTCGCTGTCGGCATAAAAACGACAGTCTCGGGAATCGCATAGCCACAGAGCAATCCCAGCAGACCAACGCCCAGAGCTGTACTCATCAGTCGTCTCATTGCGTATCACCTCGTCGGGTTTATTCCACCCTGTTCCCCCGATTTTCAGGTACAATTGGCGAGATAGGGAGGTCTCAATGGCGAAACTCAGAGCAGCGATGGTGACCGATACCAGCGGGATAGGCGATGAGTCGTTCAACGCATCGGCGTGGCGTGGACTCCAGCGTGCCCAAAAAGAGTTGGGAGCCGAGGTGCGCTATCTGGAGTCGCGTACCGCAGCGGACTACGCCCGCAACTTAACGGCGCTGGCACGGCAGGGCTTTACGGTCGTGTTCGCTATCGGGTTTCTGATGCAGGATGCACTGGCGCGTGTGGCGCCCCGTTTCCCCAAAACCTACTTCGGCATCGTGGATGGCACGGCGCCCAATCTACCTAACTGCGTATCGCTCATCTTCAACGAACAGGAAGGCTCTTTCTTAGTAGGCGCGCTGGCAGGGGGCATGACCCGCACAGGCAAGCTTGGCTTCGTAGGTGGGATGAACATCCCACTCATCAAGAAGTTTGAATACGGCTATCGCGCCGGTGTGATGACAACCCGTCCAAACGCGCAGGTGCTTGCAGGCTACACAGGCAACTGGGACGATGTGAACAAAGGGCGCGAACTGGCACTCACCCAGTTCAATCAGGGCGCGGACATCATCTTCCACGCAGCAGGGCGTTGCGGGATTGGGGTCATCCGGGCAGCTCAGCAGAGAGGAAAAGGGTTCTACGCGATTGGGGTGGATAGCGACCAAGACCACTTAGCTCCCGGGCGCGTGCTGACCAGCATGATGAAGCGCGTGGACAACGCCGTGTTTGATGTATGTCGTCGACTCACGCAAGGGCAGTTCAAATCGGGCACGATTGTCTATGGGGTGAAGGAGAAGGGCGTGGGGCTAAGCCCGATGCGTTTCACCAAGAACGATGTGCCCGCCCCACTGATGGCACGCGTCCGGCGATTGGAAACGATGATTGCGGAGGGGAAGCTGGTAGTGCCCTTTAATGAAGCGACCTTCCGCCGCTTCACGCCCCCAAAGGTGTAGGATGAATCGCCCGAGTTGGGACGAGTATTTTATGGAGGTGGCGTTCGTGGTAGCGACCCGTGCCACTTGTCCACGCCGCAGTGTGGGGGCGGTGATTGTGCATGACAAGCGCATCCTGGCAACGGGTTATAACGGTGCCCCGCGTGGATTGGCACACTGCGACGAGGTCGGCTGTCATATCGTGGCTGGGCACTGCATCCGTGCGCTCCACGCCGAGCAGAACGCCATCCTCCAAGCGGCGCTCAACGGCGTTTCTACTCGAGGCGCCACGATTTATGTAACTTGCCAGCCGTGCAATCACTGCGCCAAGATGATTATCAACGCAGGGATTGAACGCGTGGTGTTTCAGGGCGACTATCCCGACCCGTTCGCGTTGGAGCTGTTCGCCGAAGCGGGCGTCCATTTAGACCGTTTTATGGAGGGCAAACTGGAGCCTGTAGACCTCGCACCCTATCGTCCGAACCGATGAAGACCATTACGGCTGTCTTTCTGATTGCGCTGACCGTTTCGTACCTGCTAACCCCGTGGGTGCGCCAGTTGGCGATTCGTCGGGGCGTGCTGGACATCCCCGACGCGCGCCGCGTCCATAAAGAACCCATCCCACGCTGGGGCGGGTTAGCCATCTATCTGGCGACTTTGGTAGGAATGATGGCGGGACTGATCCGCCTCTACCTGCTGGCTCCTAACGACGGCGTCTTCTGGCAGAGGGCTATCCCCTTTGTAGGGTTGATGGTGGTCGGCACAGGCGTGCTGATTGTGGGAATGTGGGACGACCGCAGGGGCTTCTCGGCAGTCCTCCAAGCAGGCTTTCTGCTACTGGCGGGGCTGGTCGTCCAGCTGTTCGGGGTACAGATTGAGGGTTTTGCAGCGCCGATCGGGGGCAAGTTCGACACCGCACGCTGGATGCCACTGGGCGTGTGGGCAATCCCGACCACCGCACTCTGGATTTTCGTCATCAGCAAGACGATGGACACCATCGACGGCTTGGACGGGCTGGCAGCAGGGGTCAGTGCCATCGCTGCGTTGGCGTTAGCCCTGATGGCGTTGCAGGCGGCGGATATGTTAGACCAACCCTACCCGAACTGGTTGATTGCCATCACCGCCGCCGCGATTGCAGGCGCAGCGGGAGGCTTCCTGCGCTACAACTTCAACCCGGCGCGTATCTTCATGGGCACCGGTGGGGCACAGTTCCTCGGCTTTATGTTGGCGGGGCTATCGGTGATTGGCGCGTTCAAAACGGCGACCGCCTTTGCGATATTCGTGCCCCTGCTGGTCTTCGGATTGCCTCTACTGGATGCGGTGAATGTTGTGGTTCGGCGTGCGCTCAGCGGACAACCTATCTATAAACCCGATAAACGCCACATCCACCACCAACTGCTGGAGCGTGGACTTTCCCAGCGACAGACGGTGCTCCTGCTCTATGGAATCGCGCTGGCGATGGCGGTTGTGGCGGTCTGGCTGTTCAAGCGCGCCATCGGCTAAAACCTCCTCAGGTATAATTACATAAAGGAGGAAAACTGATGCAACCCCATTCGTTTGAAGTCTCCGCAGAGTGGCGGGGAGGTAGTCAAGGTTCTGGGATGCTGAACTCGCCGAGCGGTCTCCACTGTCAGTTCGCGGTACCGACCGAGTTCGGCGGTCCGGGCGGATGCCCCAGCCCAGAAGAGATGTTCTTAGCATCCATCGCCTCGTGCTATGTGATTACGCTTGCTTATATCGCGCAGACCAAAAAACTACCCCTCCAAAGCCAGACCATCCATATT
>JBDNDR010000106.1:0-6838 GCA_046718995.1 Fimbriimonadales bacterium | reverse complement strand
GTCGATAGCAATTCCTCCTCTGGGCTGTGGGCTGGGTGGGCTGAGATGGCAACAAGTCAAGCCCCTTATCCAAAAATATCTGGAACCGCTTCAGGATGTCGAAGTGCGCGTCTATGAGCCGTCAATCGTGCCGCCCTCTGTACAGGAAGCCAGCTTCCTCACCCTGCTGGAACACTATAGCGAGACCTATGGCTTTTTGACAACCGAGGAGATGGAGCAGATTGCCCAGATTGCAGGGGTGTTGAGGTCATCGCCCGGCAAGAAGCGTAGAAAGAAAAACGGGGAAGCCCAGCAGAAGACGCCATCGTTTCGAGCGTTCCTCAATCAGCTGATGCAAAAGAAGCTGCTGGTGGAATATAAGGAAGATAAACAAAAACTCTACGCTGTACCTCCCAATATCCACCCGATGATTGATGAGGTACTCAAGCAATCGGCTGAGTGGCAGGAGTACACCCATAAACTCGCAGACCAGATTGTCGCGCTCGACTCGTTGGAGAGTCTTAGGCTGTTCAACCAGCTCCACGCGCTGAAGCAAGACCCGAGTGCCGAACCTTATATGGAAGGGGTATGGCAGATGCTGAGGGAATCGCCTGCACCGCCATCTCGCTCGAAATCCACGGCGAAACCGAATGTCAAGTAGTGTCTTGTGCCGCCGTCCGCATAAGCAAGGTGCGAACGGGTTTCGCTTCGTACCGCGTGAGGACGTTGGCGCAGAGGTAGAATCTGGGCATGGGCTACACACAGCGGCTTTGGCAATCTATCGAATCGATCTATGCGAAGACCCTCCAGCATCCGTTCCTTACTGGTTTGACCGACGGTTCGCTCAGTCGTGAGGCGTTTCAGTTCTATGTAGTCCAAGATGCCCACTATCTGCGCTACTACGCTCAGTGTTTGGCGATTGCGGGTGCGAAAGCGCCTCAGGACGACTGGCTGATTACTTTTAGCGAACATGCCAAGACGGCGATTGTGGTGGAGCGCTCGCTCCACGAGAGCTTTTTCAAGGAGTTCGGGCTGAGTGCCGAGCAGGTCTACAATACACCGTTAGCCCCGACCTGCATGGCGTATACCCACTATCTGTTGGCGGTGGCTTATGCGCGTCCGTTCCACGAGTTGCTGGGAGCGATCTTGCCCTGCTACTGGATTTATTGGGAGGTCGGCAAAGAATTAGAACGCAAAGGTTCCCCCAACCCGCTTTATCAGCGCTGGATAGACACCTACGCTTCCGAAGAGTTCGGTGGCGTCGTGCGAGAGGTATTGGCAATCACCGACTCGGTTGCCGAGACGCTCACCGAAGCCCAGCGCGAGGCGATGCGTCAGCATTTCATCCTCACCAGCAAGTACGAGTGGATGTTCTGGGATATGGGCTATCGGCAAGAGTCGTGGCAGGTTTAGTTAATCGTCTCCCTGCTCGGCTTGATAGGCACAGGTGGTATGCACCCAGCGCAGTTCGGGGTGGAGCGTAATGCTTTCGCCCTGCTGAATGCGTTGTCCGCAGGCGTGGCAGACGCCCTGATAGCGCGCAATAATCGTCGGACCCAGCCTGCGTTGTGCTGGTTGATGCCTTCTCGCCACGCGAGGGCGCAGGAGGCGTCCCCCTTCTATCCGTCGGGGCGACTCGACCATCAACTCCAGCACCCCAATCAGCGGGTCAAGCCGAACGCGGCCTGGAGTCTTTGAGGAGGTGCTTTCGTTGCCCTCTGTGAGCCAGCGCTTATTGGGTGGAATTGGCTTTGCCATGGCGCCTCCTATCGCCACCTCTCAAAGGCGTGCTTGATGAGCTCGCACACCGAGAGGAGCGAATGCCCCTTCAGTGGGTCGCCCGTCGGTTTCCACTCCAAGATGTGCAGACAGCAGGCGGTCCAGCCGACCAGTTGGGGATGCTGTTGACCTTCGCGCGGTTCGTTCGGGTCAATAAGGATGGCATCCTCGTAGAAGAGGTGGTCGGGTTCGCTCCCGTCGGCGAGTCGGAGGTTGTTGTCCACATAGAACCAGTCGGGTGGAGTGAGTGGGTAGTCGTCGGGGAGCAGAATCAACACATCGGTGGAGTCGTAGTTGTAGCCTTTGGGGAGCGGAAAGTCGTGGATAATTGCCCAGCTGCCATCCTCGTCGTCATAGCTAGCACGGCGGGTAGACGAGTATTGGATGGCAGAGAGCGCGCATTCTTGGGCAATGCGCAGAAGACGCTGGTTCGCTTTCACGGGACCTCCCCAAAGGGTTCGAGTGTCTCAGCGACTAATGGGCACCGTCCTCCCAGCGCGGTAGATCGGTCACTGCTGGGGCTTCGCGGACTACTTCTGAGGTCGTAACCGCCGGATTCAGCGTGGTGGTGGTGTTTTCTGTCTGTGGAGTGAGCGGCTGAAGTTGAATCGCGTACTCCACACCGTTCAGAACCACCTTCTCCGTTGCAACGGCTCGCTCAATGGTTGGCTTATTCTTGGTCTTCATAATGACCCCCTTGCGAGTATTATACTATAAATACGCACCGTTTCCTGCAAGGTTCCCACTCTTTAGGCAGGAATTTATGTTGGCAAGACGAATCTGTGCGTGAAGGAGAGAGGTATTACATGACAAAGCGCACTGAACGTCAAAAAGCACGACGAGAACAGATTTTGCATGGTGCAGCAAAAGTGTTCTCGAAAAAAGGCTTTCACGCCAGCACGGTGGACGAGATTGCCCGTGAACTGGGACTCACTAAAGCGAGTATCTATTATTATGTTGCCGATAAGAGCGATCTCCTTTACCAGCTCTACCGTCGGGCGATGGAGCTGCTATTGGAGTCGCAGGAAGAAATCATGGCACGCGCGGACAGCCCCGACCAGAAACTGCGTGCGATGATCGAAGAGTATGTGCGTATTGTCGGTGGCGCCCCAGCGATGTACAGCGTGGTGGTGCTCCGGGAACATCATGCGCTCCCGCCACGCAAGCGTAAAGAGATTATCACCATGCGTGACCGCTACGAGCAAACCTATCAGGAATGTATCCAGCAGGGGATTGAACAGGGCATCTTCGAGGCTCAGGATGTCAAGATGGCGTCGTATGTGGTGCTGGGCGCGCTCAACTGGATCCCGAACTGGTTCAATCCACGCGGCTCGCTGAGCAAGGAAGAGATTGGACGCATCTTCGCCGAGCAGCTGGTACGAGGATTAATGAAAACGACCTCTATCCCCCAGCAAGATGGGCACTCCTCAAGATGAGGAAACGGCGGTCGCATGCATCGTGATGTGAATCGAGCCGTCGGGCAGTTGGAGGCAGAGCCGAAAATCGGGACTGACCTCAAGGGCAGTGCCTATCGGTTGATGGGGCAAGTCTAAGGCTTGGTAAGCACGCCCTGCCGTTGTGTCGCGTGCCCCCCAGAGTCGATGCCAGTCGTCGGGCGTGTGGCGAAGCAGGGAGTGTAGGGTCTCCCATAGGCTCTGAATGAGCGGGAGGCGGTTGTCAGGGAAATCGGGCTGACCCAACGCCTGTTTCACCGAAATCGCCGAGTGGGCAATCGTCTCGGGAAACTGCTCTTGCCGAAGGTTAATCCCCACGCCAGCCACGAAGCCGTCGTGAACGCGCTCCACCAGCACACCGCCCACTTTACGCCCACGCAAGATGAGGTCGTTGGGGAACTTGAGTTGGACAGGGGCAACCGCAGGAAAATGGTGCTCCAACGCCAGCGCGCTCGCAAGGGCGACCGTGACACCCAGCAGGTGAACTGGCGTTTGGCTGGGAACCTCCCGCAGGATGAGCGAGACCAGCAGGCTTTGCGCAGGCGCATCGTACCAGTGCGCTCCCTGACGCCCGCGCCCCGCCGTCTGATGGTCCGCACAAACGGCATCCCAACGGGTATCGCCCGCTGTGAGGTAGTCCTGGGCGACCCGCTGGGTGCTATCAACGACCTTGAGAAACTCTACGCGACAGGTTCGGCTCAACCCTCAGCGTCTTCAGCGAACGGATAGGTAGGCAGGTTGATCCGCAAGGGCTTATCAACACGGTAGCCCAGCGCATAGTCGGCTTGGAGCAGGGTGTGGATTTCGGAAGTGCCCTCGTAGATAGTCGCTCCCTTGCTGTTGCGGTAGAAGCGTTCCACGGGGTATTCGTCCGAGAAGCCATAGGAGCCAAACACCTGCACCGCCTGGTTCGCAGCGCGCTGAGCGGCGTCAGTGGCGTACCACTTCGCCAGCGAGGTCTCACGCGTGTTGCGCAGACCCTGATTCTTCATCCAGCCCACCTTCTGATAGAGCAGGACGCTAATCTGATAGTCTGATTCCATCTGAGCGATTTTCTGCTTGATGAGCTGATGCTGAGCCAGCGGAGTGCCGAAGGTCTTGCGCTCTTTGGCATAACGCACCGACTCGTCTAAGCAGGCACGGATTAGCCCCGCGGCGCCCGCAGCGACGGTATAGCGTCCTTGGTCTAAGGCGAACATCGCAATTTTGAAGCCTTCGCCTTCCTCACCGATGCGGTTTTCGGCGGGGATTTCCACATTCTCGAACACCACGCCGCCCGTATTGCCCGCGCGCACGCCCAGCTTACCCTTGAGTGTGTAGGGCTTGACTCCCGGTCGCTCGCGCTCCACGAAGAAGGCGCTCATGCCCGAGTGGTCGCGGCGCGCTTTCTTGTCCATATCCGTCCATGCGACCACGAGGTACTGGTCGGCGACTTCGGCGAGTGAAATCCAGATTTTCTCGCCGTTGAGGATATAGCGGTTGCCCTCGCGTCGGGCGGTGGTTTGCATGCCGACCACATCGCTACCGGCGTTCGGCTCCGTCAAGCAGAACGCGCCCAGTCGCTCGCCCTTCGCTTGGGGCACGAGGAACCGCGCCTTCTGCTCGTCGGTGCCCCAGCTCATCAGGGTCATCGCGGTCAGCCCGACATGCACCGACATCACCACGCGCAGGAAGGTGTCGCCATACTCCAGTTCTTCACAGGCGATGCCGAGACTGATGTAGTCCAGTCCAGAACCGCCCCATTTGCGCGGGACACAGATGCCCAACAAGCCCAGCTCGGCTAAGCGCGTGTAAACTTTGGGGTCGGCACCGTGTCGGTCCCACTCACGGATGTTGGGTTTGACTTCGTTTTCTACGAATCGGCGCACGGTCTCGCGCACCATCAAATGCTCTTCGCTAAGTGAAAAATCCATCTCAAGAGTCCTCCGCTACAAGTATACCTTGCCTACGGAGCGGTGTTAGGTACACTTTGAGCGGGGAAGTCTTGTGCGATTATCGGATTTGAAGCGCTTAGCCGAGGCGGAGTTCGGACCGAATCTGGAAAACGCCACACCCGCCAATGTCCGCGAGTTTCTTGAGCGTCTTCAGCAGGAGGCGCTTCAACAGGCTCGGTCTGCCCAGCCGCGTTATGAGATGCCTGTAGAGCAGGCGCGCACCTTTGAAGAGGTCATCCGCGACTTTTTCGCGCGTACTCTGGAGATGCCCGCCGACGAGGCAGCCCCACTCCTGTGGCTGGTGGCGCTGGAGCTGGCTTATGCCGCGATTGAACTCCACTACTCGGAGCAGTTAGACCCGCTGTTCCGCTCGCTGGACGATTGAAGATGAGTATTGAAAGGCGCGACTTGCAAAAGTGCATTCACTGTGGGCTATGCCTCCAAGCTTGCCCGACCTATGTCTCAACAGGCGAGGAGGCGGAGTCGCCACGCGGACGGATTTATCTGATGCGCCAGGCGGTAGAAGGTCATCTCCGCTGGGAAGCCGTTCAACCTCATATAGACGCCTGTATGGGCTGTTTGGGGTGTCAGACCGCGTGTCCTTCGGGGGTGCCCTATGCGCAGTTGATTGAAGGGGCGCGTGCCAAGGTAGAGCGTCATGCCCGCACGCCGTTCCAGCGATGGATGCGCCAGCAGGCGATTCGCAACTTCACGAACCCGACCCGATTGCGCTGGATGCTCCGGATGGGACGGCTACTCGGCATGCGTTCGGCTCCGCGCTGGTTGGTGCGTGGGTTGGGCGCGCCTGAGTCGGCGGTGCGCTTACCCAAACTGCCTCCCCAGCGGTTCGTGCCTCAATCGGTCTACCCTGCGGTAGCGAACCCTCCCAAAGCACGAGTGGGGCTGTTAGCGGGCTGTGTGATGTCAGTGCTGTTCGGGGCGGTTCACGAGGCGACCCTTCGGCTCCTCACGCTGGCGGGCTATGAGGTGCATGTGCCGAATGCCGGGTGTTGCGGAGCGCTGTGGGTGCATAACGGCTATCCAGAGCGTGCCAGCCAGCATGCACACCGACTGATACAGGCGTTCCAAGCGATGGACTTCGTGGCGGTCAACGCAGCGGGGTGCGGTTCCACGATGAAAGAGTACCACCACCACCTCCTCGCGCACACACCGATAGCGAAGGAGGCGGAGGCGTTCTCTGCGAAGGTGCGCGACATCAGCGAACTGCTCGCACAAAGCGATTTGGCGGAGCCGACACGCCCACTGAACCTGCGCGTGACTGTCCACGATGCGTGTCATCTGATACACGGACAAGGCATACGCGAGCAACCGCGCGATCTGTTGAAGCGTATTCCAGGGCTGGAGATTATCGAGATGGAGGGTGCCGAGATGTGTTGCGGCTCGGCAGGTATCTATAATCTGCTTCAGCCCCAGTTAGCGAAAGCATCGCTCCAGCGCAAGGTGGAGGCAATCCGCCAGACCGGTGCCCAGATTGTTGTGAGTGCCAATCCGGGTTGCACCCTCTGGATTGCGCAGGGTCTCCACGAAGCGAGCCTCCCGATAGAAGTGCTCCATCCTGTGGAGTTGCTGGCGCGTGCCTATGCGTGAGGCGTGCGTGTTTTAGGGCACCGTCTCGGTCTCGGTATCCATAGGTTTCATGCTGTTGAGTTCTTGGAAGTGGGCTGGGTCAGT
>JBDNDR010000105.1:0-6876 GCA_046718995.1 Fimbriimonadales bacterium | reverse complement strand
CTGCTGAATCCATCAGGTATAATCGGCACGCCATGCGGACGGCGATTGTGGTACCCGGACAAGGCTCCCAGCGTCCAGGGATGGGACGCGAACTGTACGAGCGGAGCGAGTCGGCGCGTGCGGTGTTTGAAAAAGCCTCCCAGCAAGCGGGACGCTCCTTCACGCAGCTCTGCTTCGAAACCGACGAGGAGACGCTCAAGCGCACGGAGAATGCTCAACCTGCGCTTCTCGTGACTTGTGTCGCAGCGTGGGAGGCGCTACGCGAAGCGATGCCGGAATATACCCCTGACTTCGTGGCGGGACACAGTGTTGGTGAGTATCCCGCTCTGGCGATTGCAGGGGTCTGGACACTGGAAGAGGCGCTCTTCTGGGTCGAACAGCGCGCCAACGCTATGCACGAGATTGCGCACCGAGTGCCGGGCACGATGGTCGCTGTGATTGGGATGGAGAGCGAGCCGGTGGAGCAAGCCTGTGCCCGTGCCCAGCAAGAGACGGGCGAGGTGGTCGTGCCAGCGAACTACAATTCGCCCGGTCAGATAGTCATTTCGGGCACGATCAGAGCCATCCAGCGTGCGGGTGAAATCCTGCGGGAGATGGGCGCACGGCGTCTCGTCCCGTTGGCAGTCGCTGGGGCTTTCCACTCCCCTCTGATGGACGATGCCGCCGAGCTCCTACGCCAAGCCTACAAAACGGCTCAGTTTCAGCGTCCTCAGTATCCCTTCTTCTCCACGACGGCGGTACGCCTACTGGAAGACCCCGATGAGGTACGCGAAGTGCTCAGCGCCCAGATTGCCAGCCCCGTGCGGTGGCAACAGAGCATCGAGACGCTCCACCAGATGGGGGTGGATACTTTCATCGAGGTGGGGGTCGGCGATGTGCTGAGCGGGTTAATCAAACGCATCGTGCCGGGAGTGCGCACCCTCCGTGTGGTAGACTCTAAGACACTGGACGAGACCGTCCAGGCATTGCGAGGCGAGGCATGAATCTGAGGTTGGATGGGCGTGTCGCGCTGGTGACGGGTGCCAGCCGTGGGATTGGGCGAGCGATTGCGCTCTGCTTAGCGGATGCCGGTGCTAAGGTCGCCCTCCTGAGCCGAACCGAAGCCAGCGTGCAGGAGGTCGCTCACGCCATCGAAAGCCACTATCCGGGTCAAGCGCTCCCCTTCGTAGGCGATGTGGCGGACGCCCAACTTGCCGAGCAGGTGGTCGCTCAAATCACCCAGCAGTGGGGTCAGCTGGACATCTTGGTCAACAACGCAGGTATCACACGCGATACGCTCCTCTTGAGAATGAGCGAAGAGGACTGGGACAGCGTGCTGAACACGAACCTGAAAGGGGCGTTCCTGTTCACGCGGGCAGCGCTCAAACCGATGATGCGCCAACGCTGGGGACGGATTGTGAACATCAGCTCGGTATCGGGTCTCACGGGCAATGTCGGTCAGGCGAACTACAGCGCGTCTAAGGCGGCGCTCATCGCCTTTACCCGCACCGTGGCGATGGAGATGGGGAGCCGCAATATCACCTGCAACGCCATCGCGCCCGGACTGATAGAGACCGACATGACCCAGAGCCTCGCCGATTCGGTCAAAGAGTACGCCCTACAACGGATCGCCCTCAAGCGGTTCGGCACTCCCGAAGAGATTGCCTATGGGGTACTCTACTTATGTAGCGAGTTCGCCTCGTATATCACGGGGCAGGTACTGGTGATAGACGGCGGCTTGACTGCCGGAATCTGACCCAAACTAATCAAGGAGGTTCACACATGACACGAGAGGAAATCTTCGATCGAGTGCAAAAGGTGATTGTAGAGCAGTTAGACAAACGCCCAGAAGAAATCACGCTGGAGACGAACCTGGCGGAAGACTTGCAAGCCGACTCGCTGGATCTTGTGGAGCTGGCGATGGCGCTGGAGCAGGAGTTTGATGTCACCATCTCCGAAGAGGAGGCGGAGCAGGTGCGTACCGTAGCCGATGCCGTGCGCCTGCTGTCCGAGAAGCTGAATGTCGAGAACGACTAAGCATGCGCAGGCGTGTTGTGATTACGGGTATGGGGTGTATCACCCCACTGGGGATGGGGCTGGAGGCGCTTTGGGACGGTCTTACCACGCCCCGACACGTCATCTCCCGAATCACCCACTTTGACCCTACTGGCTACACCACCCAGATTGCAGCGGAGGTGCGCGACTTCGATCCGAAGCAGTTTATGGACGGCAAAGAAGCTCGGCGCGCCTCACGCTTCATTCAGTTTGCCATCGCAACCACCCAACTCGCCTTGCAAGATGCTCAGTTCACCATCACTGAGGAGAACGCCGAGCGTGTCGGGGTACTCATCGGGTCAGGCATCGGTGGGATCGACTACATGGATAGCCAAGTCCGTGTGTTAGACCGTCAAGGACCCGACCGGATTAGCCCCTTCCTCCCAGCGATGATGATTGCCGATATGGCATCGGGCATGACCTCCATCCGCTACGGCATCAAGGGACCGAACCTCTGTGTGGTGACCGCTTGCTCCACGGGGGCGGATGCGTTGGGCTTGGCGATGCGCACCATCCAGTACGGCGATGCCGATGTGATGGTGGCGGGCGGAACCGAAGCGGCTATCAACCCCATCGGGATTGCAGGCTTCTGCGCCGCACGCGCGATGTCCACACGCAACGACGACCCCGAACACGCCAGCCGACCCTTCGACGCCGAGCGTGACGGCTTCGTGATGGGTGAGGGCGCTGGCATTATGATACTGGAGGAGTTGGAACACGCACGCGCACGCGGTGCCCGAATCTACGCCGAACTGAAGGGCTACGGGATGTCGGCAGATGCCTACCACATCACTCAACCCGACCCTGAGGGCGACGGAGCACGGCGCGCCATGCTGAACGCCCTGCGCGATGCCCAACTCAACCCCACCGACATCCACTATATCAACGCGCACGGCACCTCCACCCGCTACAACGACGCCAAAGAGACGCTGGCAATCAAGCGTGCCTTCGGGGAGTATGCCTATCAACTGCCTATCAGCTCCACCAAGTCGGTCACGGGGCACCTACTGGGCGCTGCGGGCGCGGTTGAAGCGATTGCCTGCGTGCTGGCGATTCAGAACCAGACCATCCCACCCACCATCAACTACGAACATCCCGACCCCGAGTGCGACTTGGACTATGTGCCGAATGCGGCGCGCCCTGCAACCCTGCGGAATGTGATGTCCAACTCGTTCGGGTTCGGTGGGCATAATACAGCACTGGTCATAAGCAAGTATGAAGATTAGTGGGTAGGGGCGCTCCTCTATCGGGGCGTCCCTCATTCGCTTCCTGAGCCATCGGGTACACTCTTAGGGCAGAGAGGAGGCTCCGCATGCAGACCCTGACTGAGGCGCTCAGCTTTGATGATGTACTACTCCTGCCCAACCATTCGGCAGTGCTACCCGACCAGGTGGACACCTCTACGACCCTCGTGCGCGAGATTCGGCTCCGAATCCCCATCGTGAGTTCGCCGATGGATACGGTGACCGAGTCGCGGATGGCGATTGCCCTTGCCCGTGAGGGCGGTGTGGGGGTCATCCACCGTAATATGCCCATAGAGAAGCAGGCACTGGAAGTCGACCGTGTCAAGCGTAGTGAGCATGGCGTGATTTGGGACCCTATCTATCTCTCGCCGAGCCACACGGTACGCGACGCACTCACCCTCATGGAACGCTACCACATCTCGGGCGTGCCGATTACCAACTCTGAGGGCTATCTCGTGGGTATCCTGACGAACCGCGACATCCGCTTTGAAACGAACTACGACCGCCCCATCCGCGAAGTGATGACCGCAGAGAACCTGATTACCGCCCCTGTTGGCACCACTCTGGAAGAGGCGGAAGCCATCCTCCAACGCCACAAGATAGAGAAGCTGCCCATCGTGGACAGCGAAGGCAAACTGCGCGGGCTGATTACCATTAAAGACCTCCTCAAAATTCGCCAGCACCCGAACGCCACCAAAGATTCGCGCGGACGCCTCGTGGTGGGCGGAGCGGTCGGACCGCTTCGCGACCCCGTGGAACGCGCCCGTGCTATGGCAGAGGCAGGGGTGGACTTCGTCGTTATCGACTCGGCGCACGGGCATTCGGAAGGTGTTCTGCAGGCGGTTCGGGCGATTCGGCGTGCCCTGCCTGATCTGCCCGTCATCGCTGGCAATGTGGCGACTCGTGAAGGTGTGCGCGCTCTGGTTGAGGCGGGTGCCGAAGCCATCCGCGTCGGCTTGGGTGCAGGGAGTATCTGCACGACGCGCGTGGTGTCGGGGGTCGGCGTGCCCCAGCTCTATGCGGTGATGGAATGTGCCGAAGAGGCGAGCAAGCTGGGCGTGCCCATCATCGCCGACGGCGGTATCCGCTATTCGGGCGACATCGTCAAAGCGCTCGCAGGAGGTGCAAGTGCCGTGATGCTGGGCAATCTGCTGGCAGGCTGTGAAGAGTCGCCCGGCGAGATAGAAATCTACCGCAACCGCGCCTACAAGGTCTACCGAGGGATGGGGTCGGTCAGTGCGATGCGCGAAGGCTCCAGCGACCGCTACTACCAGACCGACCCGCGCAAGATTGTGCCAGAGGGTGTGGAAGGACGCGTGCCCTACCGAGGTCCCCTCTCGGAGACTATCCACCAGCTGGTCGGGGGCATCCGCTCTGGGATGGGCTATCTGGGCGCCAGCAACCTGCAGGAACTGCGCAGTAAAGCACGCTTCATCCGCATCACCAACGCCTCCCTGCGCGAGAGCCATCCCCACAGCGTCTCCATCACCCGCGAGCCACCGAACTACTGGACGGGAGGTGAGGAGTGATTTTCCAGCCGACTGTGGAGGGCACATGGAGCGGAGTGCTGGAAGTCGGGGCGCAGCAATTGCGTATCGTGTTCCACTTCAGGCGCAATCCCGACGGACAGTGGACAGGCACATTAGACAGCCCCGATCAAGGAGCATTCGGCATACCGCTCTCCAAAGTGGTGCTGACAGGGCGTTCCCTGAGCGTGCAGGTGGAGAGTGTGGCGGGCGAGTTCGTGGGCACGCTCTCCGACGATGGCAAGCAGATTGTCGGCGAATGGAGTCAGGGGGGCAACAAGTTCCCGCTCAGCCTGACCTATGGAGCGCCCGCTAAGCCGAGCCGTCCCCAAGAGCCGAAGCCGCCGTTCCCCTACCGTGTGGAGGAGGTGCGTGTGCCGAACCCCACCGCGCGGATTGAACTGGCAGGCACATTCACCCTGCCTGAGGGGAAGCCACCCTTCCCTGCGGTGGTGTTCTTCACGGGGTCGGGCGCACAGAACCGCGACCAAGAAATCTTTGGGCACAAACCGTTCCTTGTGCTGGCAGACCACCTCACGCGCAACGGGTTCGCTACCTTGCGGATGGACGACCGAGGGGTTGGAGGGTCTCAAGGCGATTTGCGCACTGCCACCACCTTAGATTTCGCCAACGACCTGCTCGCTGGCGTGCGATACCTGCGCACACGCCGCGAAATTGACCGCCGACGCATCGGAGTGCTGGGACATAGTGAGGGTGCGCTTGTGGCGACCATCGCTTCGGCGCGTGCCCCACGCGACATCGCCTTCGCCGTGCTGATGGCACCGACAGGCGTGCCGGGTGAACAGATTCTCTACCGCCAAGCCGAACTGATTGCCCGCAAGTCTGGTGTGAGCGATGCTCTGATTGAAAGCAACCGCCAACTCCAGGCGCGCGTGTTTGAAATCCTCAAGCGCGAGAAAGACAACGAGAAAGCCAAGCAAGCCATCACGGAGGCGATACTCAAAACGCTCGGTGCCAGCGCTCCTACCGAAGCTCAGCGCGCCACCATCGCCAGCCAAGCAGAGAGCTACACGCTCCCTTGGTTCCGCACTTTCATCCAATTAGACCCAGCGCCCCATCTCCGTAGGGTACGGTGCCCTGTTTTAGTACTCATCGGTTCGCTGGATTTGCAAGTAGACCCCGACCAGAACCTGCCTGCTATCGAGAAGGCGCTCAGGGAGGGGGGCAATAAGCGCGCAACAATCCGACGGCTGGAGGGGCTAAACCACCTGTTCCAAAAGGCACGCACGGGACTTATCACCGAGTACAGCCAAATTGAGGAGACCATCAACCCTACAGTGCTGACCCTCATCACCGATTGGCTGAAAGAGGTGACCAACCCCAAGCGATAGGGCACCCATCAACCCAACAGCTTATTCAGAGTCGCGATTACTTTCGCAGGGCGCACGCTCAACATGCACTGGTGAACGGGCAGGAGGCAGTCGGCGTTGCGGAATCGGTTCTCGTAGCACTTACTGCACGGCTCTTCAGGCAAAATCCGATAGAGGTGCGGCACAGGCGGCGTCCAGACCCACCATGGGCTTGCCCCGAACAAGGCGATGGTGGGTGTGCCGACACTGTAGCCAAGATGCATAATCCCATTGTCCACCGAGATGCAGGCACGGGCACGCGCCAACGCCCCCGCCACCTGGGGCAAGGTGAACTGACCGCGCAGGTCTATCAGCGGCGTATGCTCCAAAAGGTACGACTCGGTATCGCCGGTATGGTACACGGCGCTTTGGCGTTGGGGCTTATCGCCCAGTAGCCCGACTGTTAGTCCTTGTGAGGCGCACCACTCGATCACCTCGCGCCAGTAGTCTCGGCTCCACAGCTTGGCGGAGCGTCGTCCCCCAGTGGCAATCAGAATGTCGGGGATGGGGCGTTGGGGGTCGTGTTGGGGCACTTCGGTTCGGAAGAAGTCGGTCTCCACAAACGCCATTCGGCACCAGATTTCGCCGATGTAGGTGCTGGTGAGTAGGTCGCTATAGCGCTGGAAGAAGTCGGGAGCAGACCAGTACTCGTCGTAAAGTTGGTGGGGCTTGCCGGGCGGGTGGGGCACCTCCTCGCGCAGG
>JBDNDR010000104.1:0-6889 GCA_046718995.1 Fimbriimonadales bacterium | reverse complement strand
ACCAGGCAGCGAGCTGTCACCACCGCCACTCAGGTTGTAGATACGGCGTTTGACATCTTCGTTCCCACGCCCGCGCATGTCGATCATGCCCTCGAGCATGGAGTTGCCCTCAGCAAAGTTATCTTGACGAAACACTTTGCTGTGAAGTAGGTCGTAGACCAAACTGGAGTGTTCGCGGAAACCGGATGCAAAGCCCCGATAGCGAAACTGTGCGTTGCCCTGTCCGAAGAAGGTGCCCGACACATGCGTGCCATGCGCATTCAAATCGTTCCACCAGTTCTGTTCGCTGGTACGGTTGTAGCCGAACATCCCACCCGCCAAGTTCGAAAAATCTTGGTGGTTGGTGTTCATTCCGCTGTCCGCAACGCCCAGCTTGATAGAGCGTCCACTGACGGGTCGACCATCATAGTCGCCGCCCCAGAGACGGTCGGCGTTATGGGATGCCATCGACTCGGTATGGAGGGCACGGGGACGCCCGACCCACTCTATGAACATCGCCTCAGGGATTGACACCACTTGGCTGAGTTGGAACGAGTTCGCCCGTATAGTGTAGAGCTCTAAGTCCGCATGATAACTCACGACCTCTACGCCCGCCATTTGAAGCTGTTGGCGGAGTAAGCCGTTCGCGTCCGGACCGTAGCCAGTGATGTAAAACCACTCGCGCTCGGTCGTGTTCTGATTGATGTAGGCGATGGCTTCTATGGCGGTCTTCTGTACGGGGTTGGGCAGTCCCACCCAGCGTACCATCTCGGTCGCCTCTAAGCGGTCCAACAGGTCAACGGGGATACGCGCTTGGTAGGCGCTGTAGGGGTAGAAGCGAAAGAACTGGATGCCCGCCTCTTCCATCTGCTGTTTCAAACCTTCTGGGAGACGCCCGTTGAACAAGATGAAGGCGTCAACGGTCGGGCGAGAGGCTCCACTGGCAGGGTTGAAATCGCCGACGCGTTGTGCGGCAAGCGCACGCAGTGCCGGTTGGATGCGCTCGTTGGAGGGCGGTACGAAGTCGCCCGAATAGAAGGCAATCGCTACCCGCTCGCCCTTCGTGCCGAAGGGCAGAACAAGCGGGTCACCGACTTTGCCGACAGGCTCGGCGTCACCACCCGTCGTGAAACCCTCAGCCGGCGCGGTGCTGATGGAAGTATCAGGACGAGTCTGGGCACGACTCTCTTCAATCTTGGGCGCCACCACTTTGCCATCGGGACCTATCGTCGGGGATGTGTCCCGAGGCGCTTGGGGGGGCGAGGGTACAAAGATGGGGCGCTCCAAAGGCGGGTTCGGACTCGGCGGAGCCGGAGTCGGTAAATCACTCTGTGAATAGGTCACTGACGCCAGCACGAGCACGCCAGCAAAGACGACACTGCGCCAATCACGCTTCAAGTGCATGATGCACCTCCTTAAAATTTTTATTGGAGAAAACAAACAAAAAACGAACGATCGATTCGCATAACGATCGATTCGCATCAAGTCTGTGTTCTCTCAGACCCATTATACCACGAATTTTTGAATTGGGCGTGAGGACTTTAGTCCTAAGTCGCGCCCCGTCGCCTGATGGGCACGCCTTTAGGTATACTTTTGTGTCCATGCGTGGCTCGGCGGATACGGTCTCAGGCACACCGAAGCGCAAGCGCCGACGATGGTGGAAGCGCCTCGTGGCGTACCTGAGCCTGGTGGTGCTTACCCTGATGCTGGGGGGGATTACATTCGTGGCGGTGCTTTACTATCAGGTCGCCCAGATGATGCCCGCCGTCACGGTCATCGAGAACTATAAGCCCCGTCAAGCCAGCCTCATCTACGCCAGCGATGGCACCCAGCTGGCTCGCTTGGCTGAGGAGTACCGCGAGCCGGTGGAACTCGCCCAGATTCCCGAACACCTCATCAACGCCACAATCGCCAAAGAAGACCGTCGCTTCTGGCAGCATCGGGGCGTCGATTGGCGCGGCACAGCACGCGCCCTCTGGGTCAACCTCACCGAAGGCGACATTCGTCAGGGTGGAAGCACGCTCACCCAGCAGCTGGCACGCAATGTGTTCCTGAGCCAGCGACGCACCTTCTCACGCAAAGTCCAAGAGATTATCCTCGCCCAAGAGATAGAACGCCGACTGAGCAAAGAGCGCGTGCTGGAACTCTATCTCAACCAGGTCTACTATGGCAACGGAGCCTACGGGGTCAAAGCGGCGGCGCGGGTCTATTTCAACAAATCGCTGGATAAACTCACACTGGCAGAGTGCGCCCTGCTGGCATCGCTTCCCCAGCGTCCGTCTGCCTATGAGCCGTTCGGCAATCCCGACGAAGCCCTCCGCCAACGCAATCTGACTTTAGACCTGATGGCACGCGAGGGATACATCACCCCTGACCAGCGCGATGCTGCAAAACAGGAGCCGCTTCGGCTGACGCGCCATCGTCCTCAGTCGCGCTTCTTGGCGCCCTACTTCGTGATGGATGTCTTGCGCCAGCTGGAGGAGATGTACGGGCGCGAGTTCATCCTGCAGGGCGGGCTGAAGGTCTATACCACGCTCAATATGGAGATGCAACGCGCCGCTGAACAAGCCCTCCAGAACGGGGTGCGTGCCTTCGCCAATCAGGGAGTCAATCAGGGCGCGATTGTTCTGATTGACCTGCGCACGGGCTATGTGCGGGCGATGGTCGGCGGAGTGGACTTCCGACGCTCGCAATACAATAACATCACGCAAGGACGCCGTCAGCCCGGTTCCGCCTTCAAACCGATTGTCTACGCCACTGCCTTTGAACTCGGAAAACTCACACCGAACAGTGTCCTCTCGGATAGCCCCTTGAGCATGCCCGCTGGGGGTGGTAGGATGTGGCGTCCCCAGAACGCAGATGGCAAATATCGTGGCTCGGTCAGCGTAACGCGGGCACTCGCCGCATCGATTAACATCCCCGCAATACGAGCGATGCAGCTGACTGGTGCCGAAACAGTAGCACGCTTCGCTCGGGAACGGTTCGGTATCGAATCGCCCTTAGACCCCGTGTTGCCCTTGGCGCTGGGCGCGTCGGCGGTTCGCCCGATGGAGATGGCGAAGGCGTTCAGTGTGTTCGCCACGGGGGGCAACCGCGTGGAGCCGTTTTTACTGCGCCGTGTGCTGGATGCCAACGGGGTGGTGCTGGTCGACCAGCGGGGGCAGGTGGTTCCGAATGTGCTTTCTGGGCAGTCGGCGGAGTGGATGGACGAGATTCTCCGCACCGCTGTTGTGAACGGTACGGGACGCGCTGCCGCCCGCATTCCTGAGGCGCGGGGCAAAACAGGTACCACCAGCGACTATCGCGATGCATGGTTCGTGGGCTACACCGACCACTATCTGGCGGTGGTGTGGGTCGCCAGCGAGCATCTGAACCCTCAGACAGGTCGTTGGGAGTACCGCCCGATGCGCCGGGTGTTCGGTGGCACGGTGTGTGCGCGCATCTGGGCGGATATGATGGCACGCGTGCTGGAGATTGACCGGCGTATCCAACCGGCTCAACCCGTCCAGCCACCAACACCAGCCACCGAGCCAGCCAGCACGCCCGAGCCTACCGAACCGACCTCACCCGAAGTGCCTGCACCAGCGGAGACCCCTCCTGCTTCGGAGCCGTCCCCGCCCCCCACCGAGACTGTTCGCGCCCCCCAAGCGTCGGAGCCTGCCGTGTCCTCCGCTCCGTCAAACCCGCTGGAGGGCGTTCAGCCGGGTTCAGAGCGTTGGGAGTTGGAGCCGTCTCCGCGTGCCACTGACCCGCCGCCCCGCACCAGCACGCCTCCGCCCCCGCCGCCCCCGCCTGCGGTAGTTACGGTGGAGGTGTGCGTGGACACAGGCGAGCGCGCCACCGACTACTGCCCAGAAACCGTCCGCAAACGCTTCACCCGCGGCACCGAGCCGAAGGGCACTTGCCGAAAACACCGTGTGAGATGACGATGCTCCAGCGACCGAAACGCTTCTTGGGGATACGCACTGAGGACAAGCGTCAGATTTCGTCTCGCGAGTACGCCCTCCTGATGGCGGTGGCGATGGTGTTGATGATCCTCGTCGGTCGGCTGTGGTACCTCCAGATTCTACATGGTGAGGAGCTGAGCGCTCGTGCCGAGTTGGTGCGCACGCGCCTGCTAAGAACTCCCCCGCCACGCGGGTTGATTGTAGACCGCAACGGGCGTACCGTCGCCACGAATCGTGCCCAGATTGTGATTAGTGTCTACCCCGACCAGCTCCGCCAGAATCCCGAACGCATCCCGCTGGTCGCCCAACGGCTCGGTTTGACTGCAGAGGAGCTCAGAGAGCTGGTCAACAATCCGCGTATCAACCCCTATGTGCCGCTGGTGGTGCTTCAGGGGGTGCAGTACGAGCAAGCGGTGGACTTGATTGAGAGCCAGTACAACCTGCCCGAAGTGGAAGTCTCGCTTCGAGCGATGCGACGCTATCCGTATGGCAAGCTGTTTGCCCATATTGTGGGTTATGTGGGGCAGATTTCGCAAGAGGAGCTGAAAGCCTACTCCGAACGGGCACGCCAAGAAAGTGAGGGTGACTGGCTTAGCATGCGCCGCTATGAGGGCACCGATTTCGTCGGCAAGAACGGCTTAGAACGCCAGTACGAGTGGCACCTACACGGCAAACCCGGCGGCGAACAGGTGGAGGTGACCCCGCTCGGCAAGAAAGTCCGCACCCTCCAAGAGTTTGAACCGACACCCGGCGCGCGCCTGGTCATGACCATCGACGCACGGCTCCAACAGAAAGCGTTTGAACTCCTTCAGGGACATCAGGGCGCGCTCGTGGCGATTGACCCCCGCACAGGCGAGGTGCTGGCGATGGTCAGTCAGCCCTCGTTTGACCCGAACCTGTTCGTACCGCGTATCCCTGCCAAAGTTTGGAATCCCCTTCTCAACGACCCGCGCGCACCCCTCAATAACCGTGCCATCCAGTCTGCCTATGCGCCCGGTTCCATCTTCAAACCGATTGTGGCGCTGGAGGGACTCAAAAACGGGCTGATTAGTACCTACTCCCGAGTGCAGTGTACCGGAGGCTATCAGGCAGGCAACCGTGTCTTTCGGTGCTGGAAACGGCATGGCGTGGTGGACTTTTACGAGTCGATTGCCCAGTCGTGCGACATCTTCTACTATCAGCTCGCTCAGCGGATGGGACCCGACCATCTGGCGGAGATGGCAAGTGCGTTCGGCTTGGGAGAACGCACTGGGATCGACCTACCCCATGAGCGCAAAGGGCTGGTGCCCACGACGGAATGGAAACGCCAAACCTACAACCAGCCTTGGTTCGGTGGGGAGACCCTCAACTACGGGATTGGACAAGGCTATTTGAGCAACACGCCGCTCCAGTGGGCAGTTGTCACGATGGGGATTGCCAATCGGGGCACCATCTACCGCCCGCACCTGATGCGCCAGATTGTGGCACCCGATGGCACGGTTATAGAGACGGCTCAGCCCGAAATCCTGCACCAGTACACTGCCCCCCCTCAGCACTGGGAAGCGGTCGTGGAGGCGATGGTGCGTACGGTGGAGCGGGGCACAGCGCGTGCGGCGATGGTGCCCGGCGTGCGCGTGGCGGGTAAAACAGGCTCCGCCGAGTTCCGCAAGGGCGGGAAGACCCACGCGTGGTTCATTGCGTTCGCCCCCGCCGACAACCCGCGCGTCGCACTCTGTGTGATGGCAGAGGAAGCAGGAGGCGGCGGTGCGATTGCGGCGCCTGTCGCTGGGGCGTGGCTCCGCTACTTCTTTGAACTGGGCTACTGAACAACCCGTTGCATTTACCTGTTGTGTGGTGTATAATACCGAGATAGGAGGTACCAATGAAACGAAGCGGTTTTACCCTCATTGAGCTGCTGGTAGTGATTGCGATTATCGCTATCCTCGCAGCTATCCTGTTCCCGGTCTTTGCGCAGGCAAGGGAGAAGGCACGCCAGACCCAGTGTCTGAGCAATCTGCGCCAGAACATTCAGTCCGTTCTCATGTATACCAACGATTACGACACGACCTACCCACGAGGGATTTCGGGAAGTGGCTTTACGGTGGTGCATCTGTTTGACCTGCTCCATCCCTACCGACGGAGTGCTGAAATACTGACCTGTCCTTCCTATCCGAACGCCGATTCGGGGATGGACTGGCCCGCCCGCCTACGCCATCGCAACGCCTCATTGCGGAGTGTGGGCACTTTCCGCTACTTCTCCTTCGTTCCCAACTATGGCGTGTTCAGCTTGGACGCTTGCGGACTGAGTGGTATCAGCTATCGGATGCAGGGCAAGCTGATTACCGAGTCGTATGTCCCGCGCCCTGCCGAGACGATTGCGCTGGTCGATGGCTACTGGTACTTCAACGCAGGAACCTACTGGTTTGAGTACTGGTTCAAGACCGACATCTGGCCCCGCCACCATCTGGGGTCTAATATCGCCTATCTGGACGGTCATGTGAAGTGGTCGCACCATCTGGGCGTTCCGCGCGGGGGCGATATTCCTGTCAACTGGCGCCAGAACTTCTCTGGGGTCTGCCCGCAACGCAACACCAACACCTACTACTTCTTCAACTACCCACCCGGCTGGAACAACCGCACCCCGAAGAACGAGACCGAGTTCAACACGGTTAACCCGCACGGTCAGTGCTTCGGCGACTACTTCGGCATTCCCGAGACCCCTATCGTGAATGTGTGTGAGCGTTCATGCTCCTCCAGCACCGGACCGACGGTGTGTTGGTAAGGGTGTCCTAAAAGTGCATCGGAGCGGGGGGTGTACAAGGCTCCCCGCTTCTCTCTTTTAAGCCTCCGTCAGGTACGCTTGAATCGGCGTTCTAACTCGCCCCAGCTGAGGGTGAGGGTAATCGGTCGCCCGTGCGGGCACAGGTAGGGGTTCTCGGTGCGGGCGAGGTCTTGGATGAGCTTTTCCATCTCAGGCATCTGGA
>JBDNDR010000103.1:0-6895 GCA_046718995.1 Fimbriimonadales bacterium | reverse complement strand
CGGCGCCCAACAGCAAGCATCTGCAGTGGGACAGGCAACGACACTGGTAGAGAGGGTGGGTGAAAGCATTCGCTCAACGACTCAGCAAGTGAACGAAATGGGTAATCAGTCCGAGCAAATCAACGCGATGGTCGAGGTAATCAACCAGATTGCTTTCCAGACCCATCTGCTGGCACTGAACGCGGCAATTGAAGCAGCAAGAGCGGGCGAGGCTGGACGAGGGTTCGCGGTGGTTGCCAAAGAGGTACAACAGCTGGCTGAACGCTCTGCCCAATCGGCTAAAGATGTTGGCGCGATTGTAAACCGAGTTCGGAAGTCGGTACAAGACACGGTCGCCTCAATGTCTCAGGCGAGCCAACAGTTTGAGCAGGAGCTAGTCCGCGCAATCGCCTCGATCAGCGAGGTAGTGAAGCAGTATCAGCAAGTGGTAAGCGACATGATACGGGAGGCAGATACCATCAAGCGCACGGTGGATGAGATTGCCTCCACAGGCGAGCAAACCAGCGCTGCCGCACAAGAGGTGAGTGCTTCTACCCAGCAGATGTCGGCTCAATCGGAACAGGTTGCACGCTTGGCAGACCACCTCCAAACCATCTCGCAAACTCTGAGCGATGCCCTACAGAACTTCCGTCAGAGCCAATCCGAACAAACCGCACAGTACGCAGCCTGATCTATCTCTCGGGGGGCGATTTGCCCCCCCTCTTCCCCCTCTGAAACCCCGTAATTGGCTCTGTAGAGATAATGCCCTCTCAAGCCGACAATCTGTATTATGCAAGTGAGCGGAATCAATCCCACGGCACTCAGCCCATCTGCCTCGGCGGAGAAAACCGCAGGCGAGGTACAAGTGCGCCTCATGAAGAAACTGATGGATAACCAGAAAGACCAGATGGCACGCCTGATGAACCAGCTCCAAGGGGTGGGACAGCAGATTGATGTGAAGGTCTAACCCCGCGCCCACAACTACACTTTCTTCTATCCCCCTTCAGTCCACCAGGAGGGGGGATTTCGATTTGTGAACAATTTCACAAACCTTGACTGGCAGGCAGGAATTGGGGTAGAATATGGCGTAGATGAAGACTGCCATGCGCTCTGCACCGGTTCCGACCCTGCGTACTCTCTCTATAGAGAAGATGCGCAGCTATTGGCTCCTCAGTAAGCCTCGTGTGACCATCTTGGTCTGGCTCACTACGGTGGCGGGGCTGGTTTTGGGAGCATGGGGTCAGTCGGTGAGTGGGACGCTCATCCTGTTTACCCTGCTCGGCTCGTGGTTGGTAATTGCTTCGGCGAATGCGCTCAACCAAGCGTTGGAGTGGACTCAAGATGCTCAAATGACCCGCACGGCAGGGCGTCCTATCCCCACAGGTCGTGTACGCCTTCACGAGGGCTGGATTGTCGGGATTGTGTGGGGCGTGCTGGGTGTCGCTGTGCTTGCCATTTTCGCCAACCTGCTGGTCGCGCTCTTGGGGCTGGTGTCTATTCTCTCGTATGCGTTCGCTTACACCCCACTCAAACGCTACACCCACCTCTGCACGGCGATTGGAGCGATACCGGGAGCGATGCCACCCCTCGCGGGCTGGGTCGCCGTAACAGGAGCCGTCTCGCCGGAGGCGTTCCTACTGTTCATCATTCAGTATCTGTGGCAGTTCCCCCACTTCTGGGCGATTGCCTGGCTCAACCGCGAGGACTATGCGCGGGTGGGCTTCCATATGTTGCCCTATGCTGGAGCGGATGGAGCAGGCACTTCGCGCCTCGTGTTGTGGTATACCGTGATGCTGGTCTGTTTCAGCGCGGTGATGGGGTTCTACCTCAGTAAGCCTTGGCTCTATCTTGTGGGTGTGGTGCTGTTGGGTGCTTGGCATCTGCACAAGTCGCTTCAGTTCTACCGCTCACGCGACCGTCAGGGTGCGCGGGGTGTGCTGATGGCGTCGGTACTCTACCTGCCTTTGCTGTTGATTTGGGTCATCATCAGTCGTTGATGGAGGTCAAAAACTATGGTCAAAACGAAGGTTCGTCCACAAGGCTCACAGCGCGGTCCCGGTGGTGGGAGCGATACCCTTCCCCCGCGTCCGCGATGGGGCGATGGGAACGGCGAGCATATGCCCGACCGTGCCCAAACGGCTCGTCTTGGGCTGTACATTTTTCTGGGTGCGTTGGCGATGATGTTTGGGGCGCTTGCCCTGATGTACCTGCTTCGGTTGCCTGACCGCGATGCCTATGTCTTTGAATTACCTCGGCTGACATGGTTTGGCACTGCTCTGCTGATGGTGAGCAGTATCACTTGCCAGATGACGCTCCATGCCGCTCGTCGGGAGAAGACCAAGCTGGCACTGCGTGGGGTCTGGCTCACACTGGGGCTGGGCACATTATTCCTCGTCTTTCAGTTTGTGAGCTGGGCGGATGTGGCACGCCAGCTGGCTGGAAACCCAAGCCACTTCTTCAGCGCGTTGTTTTATGTGTTCACCGCCCTGCATGGGGTTCACCTATTCGGTGGGCTGGTCTGGCTTGGGCTGATGGGATGGCACCTCATAAGCCAGCCTAAGCCAAACCCGCTCACGATTGAACTGGGCACCACCTACTGGCACTTTCTCGGTGTCCTGTGGGTGGTGTTGTTCGGGCTGATGCTGCTCAAATAAACGATGCGAGCGACACGCCTGTTGATGCTGATGTCGTGGTTGGTGCTGCTGATGGCGCTGGGCGTTTTCGTCTATGCGCTTCGGCAGTACCAGAGTCGCCCCCAAGAGGGTCAGGCAGTCCAGGTTTTAGTGGAGCCTGCGCGGCTTCAAGTATTGGGCGAGGTCAAACAGCCATTCCAACTGACCGACCAGTGGGGCGAGCCGTTCAGCTCGGAGCGCCTCAAGGGTAAGGTCTGGGTGGGCTACTTCTTCTTCAGCACATGCGTCAGTGTCTGCCCCATCATGAACAAGAACGCCATCGACATTCAAACCGAGTTTCTCAACACCCCCGATGTACTGCTGGTGGGTTTTAGTGTCGACCCGAAGAATGACACGCCCGAAGTGCTTCGCAAGTGGGGCGAAAAACACAACGCCCAAAAGGGCAAATGGTACTTCCTCACCGGTGATAAAGAAACCCTCTATAAACTCTCCATAGAAACCTTCAAGCTGGGGGTCTCCGAGGGCGACGAAACCCACCAAATCCTCCATAGCGACAAGCTCTTCATCGTAGACCGTCAGGGGCGGATACGGGGCTACTACTCGGGTTTAGACCGTAACAAGGTGCAAGAGCTCATCGCCGATGTTCACACGCTACTCAAGGAGTAGTGCGCCAACATCTGCCATAGCCAATACTGACCTGCGGGATGATACCAGAGGGAGACAGGCGTCTCTCCGTGCGAACCTGCGAAGTGGAGCGTGGTGATGAGGAGATGCCCTTTACCACACTGGGCTTCCCCCAGATAGTCGTGTACATAGCCTGTTCGCGTGTCCACGCGTCGCCAGATGGGGTTCCACTCATCCCACAAAGGCTCCATCGCATCGGACTTGAGCGCCTTATCGGTACTGAAAGCAAACTCGGTGATGCCGATTCCGTCGGGTCGAGGCAACTGCTCCCATAGGGGATGGTCAAGGCAGAGGTGGCACGATTCCCGCCAAAACGGGAGTGCCTCTGTGGGCAGGTCGCATCCCTCCCTCACGAGGAGTACCCCTTCGCCCCCTGATGCAACCCAGTCGTGGAGTGCGTCGTTCCAGCGCGTGGAGAGCAGAACCCCTTCTATCTCGTTAACTGACTGGACAGGGCGCAAGTTGGGCGAACTGGGCAAGCCTATGAGCTGATTTTGAGGGTCATAAACGCTGACCCTACTCAGAGCCTGCCAGTCAGGTGGGGGATAGATGCGCCAGTCCCAATAGTTGCGAGCGATAACGGTTCTGCCTTGCTTCAGGTGGGCTTCAAAGCGAATTCGCGTTGGCGTGGATACCTGCGGAATCTGAACCGATAGTACCGGCAAGTGGGTTATTTCACCGCCGGGAAGAGACGGAATAGGAATCTGCCCCTTGCTCTTACCACATCGCCATTCCAGCACGAGGTTATGTAGAGTTTTGCCGAAGTGAGAGAGGCTCAGGATGGGATATATTGTGCGCCCTCCGAAGTGATTATAGGAGTCAGGATAGGCGGGGCGGTCGCCCCCTGCGTGCCAGATGCGTCGCCGATGCCAATCCAGCAGGATGACGGTGTCCGCGTTGAAAGTCCGATAGGTGTGAGGGTCGGTCTTCAACTCTCCCAGCTCATCCAACAGTCCTGAGGTGATGATAGGCGTGTCCTTGAGTGCAGTGACCACATAGCCTGAAGTGCCCTCCAAAGCGCGCATCACCTCCAGAACGAGCTTATGATGAGCCAGCTGTTCTCGGCGTGAAGATTGTACAAGTTTATTGGCAAAAACCTCTACTTTATGGCGGTTAAGTCTCTCTTCCACAAAGGGTGTCTCGTAGAACCACCGAACACCCTGCGGATTGCGTTCGGGGTCGTTCTCGATCCACCAGAGTTGCTTTTGTTCAAGTTTTTGGCGTAAAGTTGTATAGTCCCTAAGCGTATCGTGGTCGCAAAATTCCCCTTGAAGCCAGGGCACTTTGGGACGAGGGGTATCCAAGAACGAGCGGAAAGTCAGTCGTGCAAAGTGGGGGTCACCGTACAGGTGGTAATCGGCGAAATCGGCATACTCTTGAACCGCGCCCCCATAGCATTCGCCACCGCCGCTGTTATCGCGTATGAGAGGACTACCCGTTAGGTGCTTCACTAACTGATACAGTTCACTCAAAGCCTCACTCGGAAAGCGTGTAGACAGTTCACAGCCCAGCGTCCAGATGATGATAGAGGGGTGATGCCGTACTTGGCGTACAATCCGCTCGTACTCCCGAACGGTATGGCGAATCTGTTCGGCGTTCATTCGGGGTAGCCAGAGAGGCAGCTCTAACCAGACCGCAACCCCCATTCGGTCGCACAGGTCAAGATACGCTTCAGGGGGCACCCATAGGCAGGCTTTGAGCAGATTGAACCCGCACTTCTGGAGCGCCTGCAACTCCGTGCGAGCGTTCTTCAGGGATGGATTGGGTGCATGGGTATCCACATACCAGCCCCAGTGGAGTAGCCCGCGAGGATAGAACGGTTCGCCATTCAACAAGATGGTTGAGCCTTCCACGGCAACCGTTCGGAAACCAAATGACTGCTCCACACAGTGCGAGCGCTCCCCCGCTTGATAGACCTCCACAGTGCATCGGTAGAGGTGGGGAGTCTTGGGAGACCATGCCTGCACCCCTTCGATGTGCGCCTCGTGGTGCAGTATCTCACTCTCCGCATGGAGTGCAGTGTGATAGAGAACCTTCCCGTCCCAGCTGTGGACTTTCAGGTCAAGCACAGCCGGGAGTTTGCCTTCCAGGTGAACAGTCAAGACGAAGTTCCCGTCGGCATTCCCGCGCGCCCACACATCGCTGAGCCAGGTTTCGCCTGTTTCAAAGAGCCAAATCGGCTGCCAGATGCCCCCGAATGGACACGAGACATACGGCAGAAACCCACTGAGCACTTCGGGCACGGGAAAGCGCGTCGTACCATTGCGCTCCACTTGAACCTCCAGCCTGTTGCGCCCCGTACGCAGGGCTTCGGTCGCCTCCCAAGTAAACGAGTCCCAGATGCCTCGATGGGTGCCCAAAAGAGTGCCATTGAGCCACCCTATTGCCTCGTAGCTAACCCCCCCGAAATGGAGCCAATACCGACGCTTGGACTGGGGACGAGCGTTGAAGTGGATGGTATGGACGCGCGAGCCATCAAAGGTTTTGGGGACGCCCCTATCCTCCCAAACTTGGGGCGTGGCGACGCGTCGGGAGGAGTGGGCGTCAACAAGCGGTGGCATCGTCAGTCTAAAGCGGGGATTGCTTCCAGCTCACGCGTGGCATCACGCGGGTTCGGTACCGTCTCGTCTGCGACAATCTTACCATCACGGAATCGGACGATGCGCTTGGCGTGTTCGGCGATGTCCTGCTCATGGGTGACCAGCATAATCGTGCGCCCTTCGCGGTTGAGCCGTTGAAAGATTGCCATAATCTCTTCGCTGGAACGCGAGTCGAGGTTTCCAGTCGGCTCGTCCGCCAGAATCAGCACAGGGTCGGTCACGATGGCACGAGCGATAGCGACGCGCTGTTGTTGCCCACCCGAGAGCTCGTTGGGACGGTGATGCAGACGCTCACCTAGCCCGACCATCTCTAAGGCGCGTTTTGCCCGCTCCGACCGATTGCGTATCCCTGCGTAAAGCAAAGGCAACTCCACATTGCGCTGGGCGGTCACGCGGGGTAGCAGGTTGAAGGTCTGAAACACGAAGCCGATGTAGCGGTTGCGGATTTGGGCGAGCTGGGCGTCGCTCATCGCACTGACCAGTTCCCCGTTGAGGTAGTAATCCCCGCTGGTGGGACGGTCTAAGCACCCGATGAGGTTCATAAAGGTAGATTTGCCCGAACCCGAGGGTCCCATAATCGCCACAAACTCGCCGGGCATCACCGTCAAATCCACTCCCCGCAGGGCGTGGACAACGACGCTACCCATCTTATAGTCTTTCGTCAGATTGCGGACTTCAATAACCGGTTTCATAATCCTGCTGAGTATACCTACCTCAGAACGGTCGGCGTAGTTCCAGCACGAGGCGCTGTTGGTCGCGCGGGATGTTCGGGTCAGCCCGACGCTCATAGTGTGTCCACTGCAATCCGAACATCAGGTAGTTCTCCGAATCGAGTTTGCGCTCGGTGGAGAGGTAGAAAGTGTGGGCACGGTTCTCGCGTGTACCGAACCGTTCCGAATCGACACGGTAGCCGAGGTCGTAGCGCAGGTTGTCTGCTTGGTTCGCGCTGAGCGTGAACCCGCCTCGGCGTACGCGTCGGTTCTGTTGGTCATTCCACTC
>JBDNDR010000102.1:0-6902 GCA_046718995.1 Fimbriimonadales bacterium | reverse complement strand
CCTTGCGAGTCGTACTGGGTGTAGGGATCCATGCGATAGTCGGTGTTGCCCGGCGCCAGCGAGGCACCCAACCGACGCCACTTCGCAGAGCCGTCCGCCAGAACGAAGACCGCTCCCTGCGCGTGTATCCACATACTCCCATCCAAGCGGAACATCGTGCCCTGAGGATAGGCGTTAGGGACTGAACCATTCAGGCACGAGAAATAGCGGCAGGGACGGCTGGGGTCCTCACAACGCAGAGCGGGATTCGTGAGGGCGAACCCTTCCACCCCTGAGCGCCCACGTCCCTCCCAGAGTACGGGCAAGCTGGAAGGGCTTGCCACCGACGCTTGACTCATGCCGTGCAAAAGCCCGTTGTAGGTGTAGCTCACTGGGGAGGGTGCGCTCACCTGCGAATAGTCGGTGTTGAGCCGGCGCACTGGCGACGAGGGACAGCTGTAAACCTGAAGCGAGCGCAGGTAAGGCTGAATCGAGTTCGCCCAGTGAACCAAGTAGGCTTGGAACAACGCACTGTTCGGGGGCACCGACGCACGCCAGTTCGCAGGCACTGCGTGATAGCGGTCCCATAGCCACTGCCCCGTGCTTGGGTCGCGCCCGAAGCCGAGTGGGTAGGTCTCGTCGTAGTCGCTGAGATACATCGTGAACGCCGTCGCCAACTGCTTAGACTGGGAAGTACACGCCGTTTGACGAGCCTTCTCGCGTGCCTGTGCAAACACTGGCATCAGAATCGCTGCCAGAATTGCGATAATCGCTATGACGACCAATAACTCAATGAGCGTAAAGCCCTTATGATTGCGCTGTCTCATCCTATTGCCTCCATCGGATAATATCGGTGCCACCAGACGACTGGTGGGCAAATTGAAACGAGTGCCTCTGCCCACGCAGGATGCGCAGGCAAGCGAAGTTCAAGCAGGCTCCGATGGAGGAGGCGCACGCAGATAGAGGCGCGCACGCAACAGTAGGTTCGCGCTGACCTCGTCTGTGTGAGCAACGGGGAGCGCAACGAAGGATACCAAAAAGTCGGTGGGACGCTCCAGCGGAAGGAGCAAAATCTGCCCTGCCCATTCCAGCACCGTCAGGACGGCAGGCTGTTCAGGTGCAGGATGGCAAATGACACAACTCGGACACTCATGGGTAGAGGTCGGAGTTCCGCTGAGGTGTTCGTGAGACTCCTGCGCGCAACAGAGGGCAAGGGTCGGCTTAGCGCAGGTAAGGCTGCAACTGACTCCCCCTATCAGGGGCGCCAACGCCAGCCACACCATGAGCCAATAAGCCCCTACACGCACAGGTCGGCTCCTCACAAAAGTACTATACCTCATTCCCGTCCAAATCAACAGCAGGAATACCGAAATAATTAGGGTATAGTAGCGATGAGGGATTTTAGCGTGCAACGGAGTGCGGTTCTGGGGTGTCTAATGACGCTGATGCTCGCCCTCGCATGGGGCGGCGCAGAGTATCACGCGGCGACCCTCAGCCTCGGCACGCGCACCCTGCAGTTGAACCCTGCGCCCCTCTGGGATGGACGCGAACTGTGGCTCCCCGTTCAACATCTCTCGGAACTGGGCTGGAACCTGTCGGCGACCTCCTCAACGGTGCGGCTCAACGACCTGCCACCCGACCAACCGCACGCAACCCTGCTGATTACTCCCATCAAACCAGCGCCGAACCAAGAGCCTATTCCCTGCGTTCCGATACGCGACATCGTGCGCCGATTGGGAGGTCTCACGCGCTGGCACGAGGAGACCCGTACACTGACCGTGCTGGCGTTCCTGCGCCAAGTGCGGATAGATGGGGAGACCGGACAGCTCCACCTGCAGACCAGCCTGCCCGTCGCTTGGCGCACCCTCAATCTCAACGAGCCGGCGCGTCTGGTCGTGGATTTGTCGGGGTGTGCCCTCCCTGAAAACCCTCCTACACCTGAGGGAACCCACGCACGGGTACGCAACCTACGCATTGGGCAGTTTGACCCCACAACCGTGCGCGTAGTGCTGGAGATAGAGACCTCTCTATCGACGACTTGGGAAGGCACAGCACGCCAGTGGGCAATCTCTATCACCGGCGAGAACCCGCAGGTGGCTCAAACGGAATCGCCCGCTCCCACTGCCGATCCGAGCCAGCCCCTTCCCATCGTGCCCACCTTCCAAATGCCCCAAATAGAGCGCACCGACCAAGGCGTTCAAGTGCGCCTGTCCACCACAGAGCCTGCCCGCCCGCGAATTAGCTACTTAGAAGACCCGCTCCGAATCGTGCTGGAGGTGCCCGGAACCCTCCAAGAAACACTGGAACAGGTCGTGGAAGACCCGAACCTGTTTATTCGCGCCCTGCGCGCCATCCCGACAGAGGGCGGCACCGTGCGACTGGTGCTGGAACTCACACGCACGGTGGGAGCGACTCTACTCACAAACCGCAACAATATCGCTATCAACCTCCGAATGCCCCGCAACACAGGGGGCACCCTACGCCAAAAAATCATCGTGATCGACCCCGGACATGGAGGTAACCAGCCGGGCGCACGCGCCCGACACGGCAACCGATGGGTCGAAGAGAAAGAGATTGTGCTGGCAATCGCCAAGCATGTGGCAGACCGCCTGTCCGCCGAAGGGGCTACCGTGATTATGACCCGAGGCGAGGATGTCGCTCTGGGGCTGTATGCACGCACCGAGTTAGCCAATAATGCGAATGCCCACTTCTTCATCAGCCTCCACTGCGACTCGAACCCGCGACCCAACTCGGCGTCAGGCACGACCATCTACTTCCACAAGGAGGACACCGACAGCCGTGCGCTGGGTCAAGCGATTCTGAACGAGATGGTGAAGGTCACGGGGCTACCCTCGCGTGGAGTGCGCTCCGATAGCACGCTCTACCAATCGGGGCTGGCGGTACTACGCACCAGCCAAATGCCCGCCGTGCTGATTGAGGTGGGGTTCCTCAATCACGATACCGACCGCGCCAAACTGATTGACCCCAAGTTTCAAGAACGGGTGGCGGAAGCCATCGTGCGTGGGCTGAAAGCGCATGTAGAAGGGCGCTGACTAACGCCGTGCCGGGCTGGGAGTCGGGCGCTGTTGCGAGCGCGGTTCAATCTCCATCGTGCCGATTGGCTCGCCGTTCACCTCTTTGGAGACCGCCTCCACTCGCTGGTCTTGCTCGCCCAGAAACACCGTGAGCTGCTCGTTGTTGCGCCAGCGGATTTTGTAGTAGTCGTCCTCGCCATCCATCGTCACATCGCCTATCAGCGTGATGGTGTTCTTCGTACCGTCGTACACAGCGCGGTTGGCGGTGGCGTTGAGCTTGCTGTAGGGTTGAGGGCGGTCATAGACGAAGTTCACGCGCCCCTCCGCCTGAGCCGTCTGAACAACCAACTGACGCTGTTCATCAGGAGCGAGTGTGGTCTGTAGCCGATCACAGGTCATCTCAAAATATTGGTCGGGGGAAACTATCCGCACGGGGCGATTCGATTTGCCTCGCACCTGCACCTCGTGGATTCCCGTCTTGAGCTGGCGCGAACCAACCAGAGTCGAATAGGTGATGCGTACCTTGCCAAACCGAATCTGTCCGCCCTCTTGCTGAGCCACCACGGTGCCCAAAGCAACTGCCAGCCCAATCGCTATCCACCACCTGCGCACGCCAGGAGTATACCTGAGGGCGTGGGTGAACCCAACGACGAGCCGAGACTATGGGCAGGTCATTCACCATCTCTGTCGAACACCATAGGATATGCCATCCCTTGCTGTAAGTGAGTTTATCGTGTTCTTGCCCAGCCAAAACTGGGAAGCCACACGCCACTTCTATGGGCAGATTCTGGGACTCCCTTGCGTATTAGAGCAGATAGACTGCTGTATCTATCGGGTAGCGGGCACTGGCTACCTGGGCTTTTGTCAGCGTTCGGAAGTGCCCCAGCCCACCGAGCGAGTCATCCTCACCCTCGTCAGCGATGAGGTAGACACTTGGCACGCACATCTCAAGGCGCACGGGGTTCCCATTACCAAACCGCCCACACTCAACGAACGCTACCAAATCTACCACCTGTTCGCTCAAGACCCCAACGGCTACCTGATAGAGATTCAGCGATTCAACGACCCGAACTGGAAAGGAACCCCTTAACTCAGAGCAGCTCGGCATTTCTCGGCAAAAAGGCGCTCCAGTGGGAACTTTTTGGAGCCGAAATTGGATACAATAGTAATGGAGGCTATCGGTTGAAAACCATGCAGAAGCGTTGGCTGTGGAGCCTGTCTTTGTTGGGATTAGCATTCGCAGGGGGCTGGGTCACACGATACTATGTGAACACCCCCACCTTTGGCAAGAGTACGGTCGTGGTTCAGCGTGATTTTGCCCCTGCTGTCGCCGACTCGCGCGTGCCTAAATCCAATCCGACGGTCTCGGAACCCGCCATGGTCAGGCTCTATTGGCGTGTCTGGAGCTTAGTTCAAAACGAATATGTTGAACCCGTAGATGCGGACAAACTGCTTCAGGGGTCTTTGAGCGCGATGCTCGCCTCGCTCAACGACCCGCGCTCACAATACTTGGAACCTAAGCAGTACGACCAGTATGCGCGTGCGCTCAACGGCGAGGTGGACGGAATCGGGGCTGTGCTCAAGGTGATTCAACGCAAGACCACGCTCCGCATCAAAGGTTCTGAGGAGACCGCTCCCTTAGAGCAGAACCTGATTCAGGTGGTCAGCGTGGTGCCCGGCTCGCCTGCTGAAAAAGCGGGACTGCAACCCGGCGACCTGATTACCTACATAGACAAACAGTGGATTATCTCCGAAGACCCGTTCGCTGAGGTACTCCAACTTCAGCGCATCCATAGCGACCGCCAACAGTTGCGCGAAGCGAGCGAACGTGCCCGTGAACGACTGCGCAACAGCATCACCATCAGTCAAGCGATAGAAACGCTCAGCCACGCTCCCCAACCGAACGAACGGCTCAAACCGCTCCAACTCACAGTTCAGCGGGGCGGTAATTCGCTCGACTTGACTGTGACGCGGAGCCAGACCCGGGTGCGTCCTGTGGAATACAAGATGCTCCCCAATCGTGTCGGTTATGTCCGACTCAATCTGCTCAACGCTCGTGCCGCGTCCGAGTTCTCCAATGTGATGACCACCCTTCAAAAAGGTGGGGCGAACGCCCTCGTGATCGACTTGCGTGGCACAGCGATTGGTCAGCAGGAACCGACACTCCAGATTTTGAACCAACTGGTTCGCCAGCGCACCGTTGCCACGGTGGAGTATCGTGAGGGCAAACAGATGCGCAAGCGAGCGCTGAACCTGCGCCAAGAACCGAAAGCACCCAACCTCCGAATCGCCGTACTGGTGGATCGGGGCACCTATAACTTGGCAGAGCTCATGGCATTAGCACTCCGCACAGGTGCAAAGGCACATCTGTTCGGCACGACCACCGCTGGCGATGCCGCCCAGACCGCGCTGTACCGACTGGACGATGGCTCGGCATTCACTTTGACGGTGGGACGCTACTACGGCACCGACAACACCGCCTTCCACCAGCGCGGGATTCAGCCTGATGAGCGCGTCGCCGAAGCGGTACGGATGCGCGGACAGCCCAACGGTGACCCTGTCTTAGACCGTGCCTTGCGCTGGCTCAGCACCGCCCCGAAGGAGAAGAAAGCATGAGACGCTCTGGACGCTCACTGATACAGGCACTAAGCCTCCTTTTGGCGATGTTTGTCGTGTTCGTGCTGGGGTTCCTCAGCGCTGACCTCTGGGCAGACCCCGCCAGCCACCCCGGCGAAGCGCTCCATAAACTGCGCTCCGTCGTAACCACCCGCGAGAAGCTCGACCCAGCCCAAGCCTTCCAGAGCGTGCTGAGTGAGATTGAAACCCACTACTACGGCACGCCGCCCGCCGTAGACAAGCTAACCTACACCAGTATTGAGGGGATGCTGGGCGCCATCGGTGACCCCTATACGCGCTTTATGGACCCTGAGGCGTTCCGACGCATGCAAGAAGACACCTCCGGCAGCTTCACTGGTATCGGTGCCTTGCTGGAAGATGCTCCCGGCGGCGCCCGAATCGTCCGTCCCTTACCCAATAGCCCAGCCGAGAAAGCAGGCATCAAAGCCGGCGATGTGATTATCGCTGTGGACGGCAAGAGCCTGGAGCGGATGGCACTGGACGAAGCGGTACGGCTCATCCGAGGACCACGCTTCACCAAAGTAGAACTGACTGTCAAACGGGAGGGTGAGGCTGAACCGCTCAAGTTTGTCATCCAGCGCGACCTGGTAGAAAGCCCCACCGTTGATGTCTATCTGGAGGACACCGAGAACAAAATCTATCGCATCTGGCTCCAGAACTTCAGCGAGAAAGCCCCTATCTTGCTTGACCGTGCCCTGACCGAAATCAAGCAGAACGGTGGGCGCGCACTCATCTTAGACCTCAGAGCGAACCCCGGAGGACTGCTCGACTCGTCTATAGAGGTTGTAAGCCGATTCGTTGAGGGCGACAAAGTGGTCGTGAGCGTTGTCGGGCGCGAAGGACTGCTGGAGAAGCGTCATACTCTACGTGGACGCTATCGCGACCTACAAATCCCCATCGTGGTGCTCATCAATAGTGGCAGTGCCAGCGCGTCCGAGATTGTGGCAGGCGCGCTCCGAGACCACAAGGTCGCTACCCTCGTCGGCGAGGATTCGTTCGGCAAAGGGCTGGTGCAGACGGTCATCCCCACCTCCCAGAATACCGCCGTTGCCATCACCACCGCCAAGTACCTCACCCCGAACGGCACAGACCTGAACGCCAAAATGGTGGACGGCAAACGCGTGGGTGGTCTCAAACCTGACATCGCAGTAGAACAGCCGCAAGACTGGCGTATCGGTGAGGAAGACCGCTCCAAAGATGCCCAACTCCAGAAAGCGCTGGAGGTACTCCGAGAGCGCATCCAAGCAAGTA
>JBDNDR010000101.1:0-7020 GCA_046718995.1 Fimbriimonadales bacterium | reverse complement strand
CCCCAATTTGGCGTAAAAATAGCTTATAATGCATATACGCATTTCGAAGCGCTGGGTGAGTGGTAAGTTCGCCAAGCACTCCCAAATGAACCAATCTTGGAAAGGAGGATAGATGTCAGCGAGAACGCACAGTCTCGGAAATGGGTTCGTGTCCACTTTAAAGGGTCACGGTTTTCGCATCCATCTCTCCCGCAAAGAATACCGCTCTCATAGGAACGGCAAGAAGTGCGATTCTCCCCAATTCGCCCGAATCCGAAACCAATTTGTTCTTTTACTGTCCGGTTTTAGGCGTCTTTTGAGGCTCCGAGTATATCGTACCTCAAGCAGGGGGAAAGCAAGCGGCGGAGTGGCTCCACCGTGCGCTATAGAAAACTCACAAGGGTTGGGCAGTGTTATCACTGCTCGGTGCTCTCCAAATACGGAGAAAGCACCATGTAATCACAGGAGGCCTCAAAATGATGTCACGATACAGAAGTTTGGCATTGCGCTCTCTGAGCGCCTTTACAGTAGTAGTTGCGTTGACCACATCTACTTTCGCAGCGGGCGACCTCGTCTGGTTCAACGGGAGCTTCGACGGTGTCAACGGTCTCTCCAGTGAGCGGAATACCTCAGTGGGCGATGCGCGCACTTACGATAACTTCTCGTTGCCCTCAGGCTATGGTGTCATTACTGGGCTACTCGGACAGTTCTTCCTGACGCCTGAGATTGTGGGTGCCCCCGTGTACTGGGAGATTCGGCAGGGTGCGGGTGTTGGAACGGGCGGAACCTTGATCAGCGCGGGCACCGCAACTGGCGCATCCTACACTGCCATCGGTTCTGGTTTTGGGCTAACTATCTACGAAATCCGCGTCAAGATTGGGAATGTTAGCGTCAGCCCGAACACTGTTTATTGGATGACGATGGCACCTGTAGGGAATGGAGCAGGTCGCGCATTTGTTACCACGACGAGCGGGGCTGGTGCAATCGGCTTCCCCACTGGAGGCGATGATGGTCTCTTTGATAGCTCGAGTTTTAGCGTATCATGGCAACTCGCTACAAGCATAGTGGGGGCTGGCAATGGAGACTTTGCATACGGCGTGCAAGCCATTCCTGAGCCTGCCAGCATGATTGCTCTGGGCACGGGTCTGGCAGGGCTATTAGCACTGCGCCGCCGCTCCAAACAGTAATTGTCTCATCCTGACAGTTGCTGCCCCCTCTCCTTAGCTCCGGAGAGGGGGTATCTTATTTAGAGTTAGAGAGTAATAATGAACCTAAGATTACAAACTCCCTTCTCTTCTCTCGTAAAAGCGTAACGAGATTCCCCCTCTCCCTAAGTAGGAGAGAGGGATTCCAAAAAGCCCGGTAGCGGGGATGCTTCACTCCCACCACTTGGGGTCGCGCAGGGCGTCCAAGGTCATCGGCTTGACATGCCCATCCACAAACGCCACTGTCGCAAAGCCGCCCACAACACGGTCGCCTTGCATCTGCAGATGGTGGCGGGGCCACACATGCCCGTAGCTCTTCGGCTGGAGCGGGGGCGCATCTCGCCAAAAACGCGGTGGCTCCACTCGGAAGTAGCCAATCTTATCGTAGCCTGTGCATTGGATACCGCCCCGCCGATCTAAGGTGATGCTCTCAGCGAACATCAGAATTTCACTGGGGCGTTCTACCCTACCGAGCGAGACACCCACATAGGGCAGTTCCTCTGGGTTGAACTCATCAATGCCGGGCGAGAGGGTCGCCTGGTTGAACCCCCACGCCGGGAACCGACCGAACACATAGCCGAAGTAGGGGTCGCTCGGTTCGCGGCAGTTGCTCTTCGGCTCGCTGGGGCACCAGAAAACTTCATAGACCTTCGCATAGGGATACAACAGCCAGGGCCAGCCGTAGTGCCCATAGGTGCGAACGCCTACCAAGTTATCTCGTGCCAGAAAGTAGGCAGGGAAGAAACGCTCGTCGTAATCTTGTAAATACATCTGCGCCGACAAGACCACCTGGCGCAGGTTGCTCGCACACTGGGTCTGCCGCGCCTTTTCACGCGCTTGGGCAAACACGGGGAACAATATCGCTGCCAAAATGGCGATAATCGCTATCACCACCAGCAGTTCAATCAAAGTGAAACCTGTTCTGTTTCGCATCGTTGAACCCCCATCATAGTTTTAGTGAGGTCTTCCCCCAAGAAGGGGGAAGACGGTCAGGAGGACTGATTAACAACCGTTACCAAAGTTGAACAGCACGGTCAGCAAGTCAGCATCATCCACGATGCCGTCGCCGTTCAGGTCAGTCGGTAGCCCACTGCCTGTGTTGCCGAAGTCAAACAACACTGCCAGTAGGTCAGCGTCGTCGGTGCAGCCATCCCCGTTCACATCGCCAGCAACACGATAGACCACTCGCAATACGGGTCCTCGCCCACCAGTGTCGTTGCGGGAATAGAAGCGATAGAATCGGGTGCCGCCTGAATCGCCCGGATCCAGCCGAGAGACGAACCCAATACCCAGAAAGCCGTTCCCGTTAATTGCCGAGTTGAAGTAAGCCTCAAACTCGGGCGCTGTGAGCGCAATCGGGATGACGAAGGGCGCGCTGGGATTATAGTTTGCCATCGTGCCCGTGCCGAAAATCAGGTTGCCGGGATAGGGGTTATTCGGGTTGGCGAACGCCCAGCTCACCTCGTTGAAGTCGCTCCGCGTGAGGTCGCGTGCTTCTAAGGGGAAATCGGTTCCCTCCTGCTGGGTGTAGCCAATCGGGGGAGCGGTCGTCACTCGAATCTCGGCAGAGACCACCTGGTAGTTGACACCCGGTCGGATGCCTGCGAGGCTCCATCGCGCCAGCGAGTAGGAATAGTTCAGCGCAGGGGGCGCTCCGGTGGGGTCAACTGCGGACTGTTCGGTGCCCCAGACACGCAATATCGTTGTAAAACCGGGATTGAACGCATTATCGTAGTACCATACATCATCGGTGGGCAGGGCTTGGTACACCTGCTGTGCCTGCACCGATAAAATTAATCCTAACGCTACAATGACCATACTGTTTCGCATAATTACCTCCTTACAGACTGAGTTCCCTGAGACTGGGGAGCCGCAACCGAGTGTGCCCTAATTATCGTCTGGAACAGGGGGGTGAATGCTAACGGTGGAACGACAATTTTTTGCGCATGGGCGACATCGGGTATACCTCGTGTGTGATTAAGTATCTCGGCTCGAAGCGGGTGCTCTTGCCGTGGATTGTCCAGACTCTCCAGCAGATTGATGCGCTGGTGCCGGTGCGAACGGTATGCGACCTGTTTTCGGGGAGCGCACGCGTGGGACACGCTCTCAAAGCACAAGGCTACTTCGTGATTGCTAATGACCTGTACACCTACGCGTTTGTGTTGGCACAGGCTCTCGTGGAAGCGAACCGCCAGGCGTATCCCCCAGAGTATGTCAAGCCTATCTTGGAACACCTGCAGAACCTCCCGCCCGAACCCGACTGGTTCACCCGAACCTACTGCGAGCAGGCACACTATTTCCAACCCCCCAACGGCGCGCGTATAGAAGCCATCCGCAACGCCATAGAAACCGACTATTCAGACGACCCGCTCCTGAAGGCGATTCTGCTCACCAGCCTGATGCTCGCTGCCGATAAGGTCGACTCAACGACTGGGCTTCAGATGGCATACCTAAAGCGTTGGGCACCTCGCTCTTACAACGAGCTTGTACTCTCCTATCCGCCCCTCCTGCTGGGCGACGGCAAAGCCTATCAGATGGACGCCCGCACACTGGCAAGCGAACTGGAAGCAGACCTGTTCTATCTTGACCCGCCGTATAATCAGCACTCTTATATAGGCAACTACCATGTGTGGGAGACGCTGGTTCGTTGGGATCAGCCGTCCACCTATGGCGTTGCTCAGAAGCGGTGGGATGTGCGCGAGCGCACCAGCGACTTCAACTCCAAGCGGCGTGCCAAACAGGCTTTCACAAATCTGGTTCATAGCATCCGTGCCCAGCACCTGATGGTCTCGTTCAACGATGAGGGCTTCTTCCGTTGCGATGAGGTCGAAACCATCTTGAAAGAGTGGGGCTATGTGGTTCGGCAGGTGCGTCCCTACAAACGCTATATCGGTGCGCAAATCGGCATCTACAACCCGCAGGGTCAGCGCGTGGGCACGGTGTCGCATACCACGAACCACGAGTTGCTCTTCATCGCAACGAAGAGCCGAGCGGTCTACACCCACTTCGCCTCCGTGTCGCCCTGAACGCTTCCCCTACCTATGGTACAATACCTGCGGAGGTTGACCCGACAATGCTGTCCGAAATGATTCACCTGGAAGGACATGTTATCGACTCGCTTGTGCTTTCAAAGGTGCTGGATATCCTGTCTTCGTATGAAGGTGTTCGCTACGAGGTACGGCATGCCAAGATAGGGCACACGCGTGAAGAGACCAGCCGATTTGAGATTCTGGTTCAGGCAGAGACGGAGACGCTCCTGGAGCAGGTTTTAGAGGAGGTGCAACTACACGGGGCGAACTTTTCTCATGCAAACGCCCACTTGGAACCTGCCCCGAAAGATGGGGTCTTCCCTGAAGATTTTTATTCCACCACGAACTTGGAGACTTTTGTGCGGGTGCATAACCGCTGGATTCCTGTGGAGAACATTGAGATGGACTGCGGGGTCGTGGTGTGGCAAGAAGACCATCACTGGCGGGCGCGCACAATTCCGATGGCGCGTGTCAAGCAGGGCGACCTGATTGTGGTGGGGCACGAGGGCATCCGCGTCACACCGCCTGAACGGCGCGACCCGACCAGCGTGTTCGCCTTCATGGGAAGCGATGTGTCTTCAGAGAAGCCGAAGGAGCGAGCCGTGCGCGGAGTCGCAGAAGAGGTGCGTAAGGCAAAAGCGAAGGGCGAAAAGGTACTCTTCGTGGGCGGACCCGCCATCATTCACACTGGCGCTGGTGGCTATCTGGAGCAGCTCCTCCGCAACGGATGGATTGATGTACTCTTCGCAGGCAACGCGCTCGCCGCGCACGACATCGAATCGGCGATGTACGGCACCTCACTGGGGGTCTCGCTGGAGCTGGGGTCACCCGTTCGGCACGGGCATCAGCACCACATTCGCGCCATCAACCGCATTCGCCTGGCAGGTGGTATCAAGCAAGCAGTAGAGCAGGGCATCCTCACACGGGGCGTGATGTACACTTGCGTCAAGCACGGGATCCCGTATGTGTTGGCAGGCAGTATCCGCGATGATGGTCCTCTGCCCGATGTGATTACCGATGTGCTGGAAGCCCAGGACGCTATGCGCGCCTATATCCCCGGCGTCGGGGTGGCAATCATGGTGGCGACCACCCTACACTCGGTCGCAACGGGCAATATGCTCCCTGCCAGCGTGCGAGTCTTCAGTGTGGACAGCGACGCCGACACGGTCATTAAGCTGACCGACCGCGGCACCCACCAGACCTTCCCCATCGTGACCGACTGCCACTTTTTTATGAAGGAGCTGGCGCTCCAGCTCATTGAGCCGTTCAGCAAATCGTGAGGTCTGCCCTATGCGGAAAGGGATTATAGAACGTTATCGCGCTTACTTGCCCGTGAGCGAAGCAACGCCTATCGTTAGTTTGGGTGAGGGTGAGACACCCCTGATAGAAGCGCCGCGCCTCGCACGCCATATCCACCCGAATCTACGCCTATATCTGAAGTTTGAAGGCGCCAACCCGACTGGCTCGTTCAAAGACCGCGGGATGACCATGGCGGTCTCTAAGGCGTTGGAGGAAGGCTCCCAAGCGGTGATTTGCGCCTCAACGGGCAACACTTCGGCTTCGGCAGCCGCCTATTCCGCGCGGGCGGGCATCCGTTGCTATGTCCTGCTCCCCCACGGGAAGGTGGCGCTCGGCAAACTCACGCAGGCGGTCATTCACGGTGCCACCATTCTGCAGATTGAGGGCAACTTCGACGAGGCGCTCAAACTGGTACGCACCCTCAGCGAGGCGTTCCCGATTACGCTGGTCAACTCGTTGAACCCCTACCGCGCGGAAGGTCAGAAAACGGCGGCGTTTGAGATTTGCGATGCGCTGGGCGACGCTCCCGACCTCCATGCGATTCCGGTGGGCAACGCGCGCAACATCGCCTCCTACTGGCAGGGCTTCAAGGAGTACTATCAGCAAGGTAAAACCACCCGCCTGCCCAAGATGCTCGGCTTTCAAGCGGAGGGTGCCGCACCCTTTATCGTGGGACACCCCATCCCGAACCCCGAAACGGTTGCCACCGCAATCCGTATCGGCAACCCTGCGGGCTGGAACGAGGCGTGGCAAGCCCAGCGCGAGTCGGGCGGGCTGTTTGAGTGCGTCTCGGACGAGCAGATTCTGGAGGCGTACCGATTGTTGGCATCGTTGGAGGGTCTTTTCGCCGAACCTGCCTGCGCCGCACCGATTGCAGGGCTTATCAAACTCGCACAGGCAGGCTACTTCACCGAGCCTTGCACGGTGTCCCTCACCCTCACGGGGCACGGACTGAAAGACCCCGACACCGCGCTCCACGCCTGCCACTACACCCCTCAGACCATCCCGGCGGACTACGACGCCGTTGTGCAGGCGCTTCATCTGAGCTGATGCGCTACTTGGCGATTGACCCCGGTACACAGAAGGCGGGGCTGGCGATTGCAGAGGTGACTTCCGCTACCGAGCCACTACGCCTGCTCTATCGGGACATATTGCCTGTGCCTGAACTTATAACCCAACTCTCGAGCCTGCTCAGCACCTATCAGCCCGACATCTGCCTGGTGGGCGCAGGCACTGGTTCAGCACACTTATTGGAATCCCTGCGGAAGGCGCTACCCCAAGTGGCGTGGCAGGTGGTGGAAGAGCGCAACACCACGATGGAGGCACGGGAACTCTACTTTCAGTATCATCCTCCGCGCTGGTGGCAACGGCTCCTGCCCAGGGGCTTTCGGATACCGCCCGAACCCTACGACGACTATGCAGCGCTGGTGCTGATTCGGCGGGCGGTCGGGGATTAGAACACGACGACGCGCGCGCTATCCACGCCTTCCATCGCCTGGATTTGGCTC
>JBDNDR010000100.1:0-7073 GCA_046718995.1 Fimbriimonadales bacterium | reverse complement strand
CTGTCGCCTCCTTAGTGCAGGTTGACGAGCACAAGCACGAAGCCCGTCTCGCCTTTCTTGAGGGCGGTCATCGCCTTGCCGAGTATTGCGCCGTGCGCTTGGCTGGCGTTGGAGACCGCCATCGCATAGCCGGGGCGCTCGGCAGTGGTCAGAAGGTCGCCCGGTTCGATGGCTTGTTCGGTGGCGTCGGCATAGACCCAGACGCGTCCGTTCATAGCGATGGGCACATGTCCTTCGCTCTCGGGCAGGTTACCCAGCACAACGCCAGTGGGCATACCGTTGGCACCTGCCACAATCCCTGCCACGCGTTTGCTATAAGCGCCGCGTGCCAAGCGGAGTTTGCCCTGGTTCTCCGGGTCGATTTCCACGACCATGCCGGGCTGGACGGTCTCGCTGGTGGGGAACTTCTCGGCGAGGTCTGCACCAGTGATTTCCAGAACTTTGGTGCGCGTGGTGCCGTTGACATCGAGGGTGGTTGCTGGCGTCGCGGTGCCGATTCCGACACGCCCATCCCCCAAGCCAATCCGCACTTGGGTGGTGCCGTCACCCAGAAAGTGGAACGAGTCGTCTGAGTCGCGGTACTGCAATCCCCAGTTGCTAAAACTGGGCGAGTGTGCAATCACCATGCGGTTGGCATTTGAGGTGCCCGAATCGAACATGCGGATCATCGGGCTGTTTGCCCCCGAAGTCGCACCGAACTGGATGGTGTTGTTGGGCGAGAGGATGCGCAAGTTGCCGTCCAGTCGTTGATTACCGACGACATGGAGGCGTTCCGTTGGGGCACTGGTTCCGACCCCGACATTCCCCGTGTTGGTGTTATGAATGTTAGTACCTGATACTGCCCATGCCGAAGCGCCGGCGGGCAGGGCTTGCCAAGTACCGTTGCCACTACCATCGCTGGTCAGCACATGCCCCGCCACCGCACCCGTCGGCAACTGGAACCCTGCGGTGCGGGTCGTGCCGTTGACATCCAGAGTTGCAGAGGGGCTCGTCGTACCAATCCCAACACGCCCATCCCCCAAGCCAATCCGCACTCGGGAGGTGCCTGCCCCCAGAAAGTGGAACGAGTCGTCCGGGTCGCGGTACTGTAGCCCCCAGTCGGTAAAAGCAGGCGAGTGCGTAATCACCATGCGGTCAGGGTTGGTGGTGCCCGAGTCAAACAGGCGCAAGGTCGCGGCGTAAGGGGTGGGGTTGAGTTTCACACGGGGGGTGAGAGTGGTGGAGCCGACCTGGATTTCCAGGTAGCGTAGTCCTCCGTTCCACACGGGTTGCGGGAAGTTCAGTTCCACCGTGAACAGTCCGTTGTTGACCGAGACGCTGGACAGTGTGACGGTTCCCAGCGCGGTTCCGCCAGAGGGAACGTCGTAGAGTTGGAAGGTCATGTTGAAACTTCCGTTGGCAGGCAATCCACCTTGACGCAGAAAGCCTTGATAGGTAAACGATTGAGCATCAGTGCCTGCCACCAGACAAGCGAATACCACTGCTGATGCCAAAGAGCGCTTCGCAAAGCGCTGTACTATTGTCAGTACCCACATGGGTTAACCTCCTTAAGGTATGCGAAAAAGAACGAGCGCTTTGCGGTACCGCATCAAAGAGCAGGTTGTTTCCCGTACCCGTATTATAGCACACTTTCTCCGATTCGGTACAGCCTAAAGTCCTACTTTAGACGAATTTTAGGTTGTATGATAGGGTCTTTAGAAATACTTCCCTGCGTTCGGCATGATGATTGGGGAGCGTTGGGCAAGACAACTCCCCGCTTCGTTTACGGAGAAGGGTTGGGTTGAATAATGAGATGCTTCACTGCGTTCAGCATGACGGGGTGGGGTTTCGTGTGGGACTCCCCTATCTGCTGATAAAAGCGGGAACCTACCGTTTAGACAGCACCGACTCCGCCTGAACCTTGTAAGGCGCCGACCAGCTCTGCGCCACACGCTCGATGGTCTGGGTCAGGCTTGAGGGACGCAACCCCACCCAAAAGATGAGAAAGATGAGTGGCAAGACCAGCGCCAGTTCGGGAACGGTTAAGTCGGGGGTGGCACGCCAACGCTCGCGCACCGGTCCGTAGAAGACGCGCTGGAACATCCAGAGCATATAAACTGCAGACAACACGGTGCCCAGCACACCCGCGATGACCCAGCCGATAGATACTTGCCCTGCATACGCCGACTGGTATGCCCCAAGCAGGCATAGGAACTCGCCGACGAAACCGTTCGTGCCCGGTAATGCGACCGATGCCAGCATCACAATCAAGAACAGCGCCGAGAAGAGGGGCATCTGCGCTTTCAGCCCGCCTAGTGAGTCGATCTCCAAAGTGCGCGTGCGCAGCTCCAACATCCCCAACAGCAGGAACATCGCGCCCATCGTAATCCCGTGATTCACCTGCTGAAGCACGCTCCCCGTGAAGCCCACCGGATTCAAGGCAAACAGCCCCATGATGATGAACCCCGCATGGCTCACCACGGCGAACAGCGCCAGGCGTTTGATGTCGGTCTGCATCACCGCCACGACCGCCGCGTACAGAATCGCTACCGCCGAAAGTGCAATCATCAGCGAGGCGAAACCCTGCGCAGCGTCGGGGAACATCGGAATAGCAAAACGCAGAAACCCGTAGGCACCCGTTTTGAGAAACACCACCACCAGCGGGATCGGAGCCGCCCCCATCGCCGAGGGCCACCAAGTATGGAACGGCACCAGCGGCAGTTTCACCGCAAACGCAATCGCAAAGCCCAAAAAGAGCCAAGTCTCCAAACCGCCGGGTAGACCTCCTTGAGCCACAAACTGCTGAAGTGCCGACGCCTCAAAGGTCATCACGCCCGTAGCACGAAAATGCTCAAACGCCAGCACAATACTCGCTATCAACAGGAAGATAGAACCGAGGAAGGTGTACAAGAAAAACTTGAGCGCCGAGCGAGCCCGCTCACGACCGCCCCACAGCGCAATCAGAAAGTAGCTCGGCACCAGCGTCAACTCAAAAAACACATAAAACAGGATGAGATCCAGCGCCATAAACACGCCCAATAAAGCGGTTTCCAGCAGGAGCATCAAGATAAGGAACTCACGCACCCGCTCCTGAACGCTGAAGGCGAAACCGATGGCAAACACGCTCAGAAGCGCAGTGAGACCAACCAACCAGATACTGACGCCATCCACGCCCAGCTGATAGTACACGCCGAAATCGGGGAGCCAGGCAACCCGCTCCACAAACTGATAGCCCGCGACGGTGGGGTCAAAGTTGCTGACCATCACGCCTGTCAACCCAAGTGTCAACAGGGCAAACACGAGCGCAACCCCACGCATCATCAACTCTTGACCGCGGGGGATAAGCAAAAGGACACCGACGCCTACCATCGGCATCCAGAGCGTCCAGCTCAGTATCTTGGTAGCCCAATCCATTGCGCTAAGATTGTACCCACTACCGAGAGGTTCAGAGAGCCAGCGATACCTCGTCCTCTGCGCCACTTCTCAGAACATCCGTCGATTCCAAGCGTCTATTCAGGTATCCTGCAGGGTAGGGCTACATTTATGAATAAGCGCGTTGCGATTGTTGTGGGCATCGTGTTGGCGTTGGCTGTGACGCTGTGGTGGCGTGGACGCAATGGCGAACCCGCCGCAGAAGAGGTCACTCTACGAACTGCCGAAGCTACGAAAGAAGATATTGTGCGTTCCATCACCGCTACGGGTGTCTTGCGTACCTACAATATCGTTGATGTGAAGTCCAAAGCGGGTGGAATCGTGAGCCAAGTCTTGGTGGATGTGGGTGATGAGGTCAAACCCGGTCAGCTGTTGGCGCGGATTGACCCTGCAGACACACTCTCTGTGTTCAACCAAGCGCAGGCTGACCTCGAGGCGGCGAACGCGCGTATTGGGCAAGCGCAAGAGAACCTCATCCTCCAGCGTGAGCAGAGCCGTTTATCGGTACAGCAAGCCGAGGCGAACCTCCAAGCCGCGCAGGCACGACTCCAACAGGCGGAGGAACGCGCGAAACTCCAGCCGACCGTAACCGAGGCGCAACTCCAGTCGGCACGCACCGCGCTGGAAACCGCCCGCAAAAACTTAGAGCAGTTAGAGCAAGTGGTCATTCCCCAAGAGCGTGCCCAAGCGCAGGCGAACTACGACGCCGCTCGCCAAGCCGAGCAGACCGCCCAACGCAACCATGAGCGTCTCCAGACCCTGCTCCAGCGCGGGTTCGTGTCGCAACAGCAGGTCGATAGCGCTCTGGCTCAACTGGAAAACGCACGCAGTCAACGAGTCAGTACCGAGAAGCGGCTCCAGACCTTAGAGCAGGATTTGCAGGCGCGCTTGGAAACCGCCCGCGCCCGTGTGGCAGAGGCGGAGGCAAATCTGCGCTCGGCTGAAGCGAATCGCGTCCAGGTTCAGCTCGCTCAGCAGGCGCTGGAGGAGGCCCGCGCCCAGTTCAAGCAAGCTCAGACCCAATTGGAGCAAGCACGCTCGAACCTACGCCAGATTCGCCTGCGCGAGGCAGACATCGCCACCGCCAAAGCCCAGCGTGCTCGTGCCGACGCCCAAGTCTACAACGCGCGTGTGCAGTTGGATAGCACGACGATTACCGCACCGCTGGGTGGCGTCGTCATCGCACGGTTCGTGGAGCAGGGCACTATCGTCCCGCCCGGCACTTCGCTCTTCTCGCAAGGCAACACCCTGCTCCAGATTGCCGACACCTCGCGAATGTATGTGGAGGTCTCCGTCGACGAGGCGGACATCGGGAATGTACGGATTGGGCAACCCGTCACGATTCGGATTGATGCCTTCCCACGCGAGCGGTTCCGAGGGCGTGTGAGCCGAATCGACCCGCAAGCCGTTGTGGAAAACAATGTCACCGTGGTCAAGGTGCGCGTGGAGATTGAGAAACCTGATACCCGCCTCAAGCCCGGGCTGAACGCCACCTGTGAGTTCTTGGTGGCGCGCAAGGACGATGTGGTCGCTGTGCCCAACGAGGCGGTCAACCAGACGCGTGAGGGAACCTATGTCGAGGTGATGCGCAACGGCACGCCCCAACGACGCGAAGTCAAAGTCGGTCTTCAGGGCAACGAAAAGACCGAGATTACCGACGGTCTCCAGCCCGGTGAGATTGTCGTGACAGGGCGTATTTTCAACCGCGAGGCGAACCAAGGTGCCGGTTCACCGTTCGGTAGTCCGTTCGGGCGTGGGATGGGTGGTCCACCGCGCGGAGGCGGCGGTGGTGGTTCCGGAGGTGGCACAGGAGGTCCGCCCGGACGATAGGAGGCAACGATGAGCCTGTGGGAAAACTTTCTGACAGCGTTGGATAGCCTGCGTGCCAATAAACTGCGCACTATCCTCACCATGCTCGGCGTGATTATCGGCGTCGCAGCAGTGATTAGCATGATAGGGATTGCCCAAGGGGCGCGTCAATCTACCCTCGAACAAATCCAGCGGCTCGGTGCGAATGTGTTGACCGTTCGACCCGGTCAAGCACGACGAGGGGGCGCCTTCCTTGGGTTCGGAAGCGTCCAGTCGCTCAAGCTCACCGACACCGAAGCGATTATGAAGGGCTGTAGCGATACCGTCTCGCGCATCTCGCCCGAGGTCTGGTCGACCCAGCAGGTGAAATACCTCAACCGCAATATGCGTACCAGCGTCTCTGGGGTGACCCCCGAGATTGAGACCATCCGCAACTTCATCGTAGAGGAGGGACGCTTCTTCACCGATTCGGAGGTGCGGAGTATGGCGCGTGTGGCGGTCATCGGGCACACCGTGTGGCAAGAGCTGTTTCAAGGAGGCGCAGCGGTCGGCAACACCATCCGTATCGGCGGGCAGACATTTGAAGTGATAGGGCGACTCGCCTACAAAGGCGACACCGGCTTCCGCAGTCTGGACGACCGAATCTACATCCCAATCACCACAGGCATGCGCCGAGTGGCACGCCAAGACCATCTGGACGCCATCAACATCCAGGCGCGTCGCTCCGACCAGATGTTTGAGACGCAAACCTGCGTGGAAGAGGTGCTCCTGCGCGCCCATAATATCCCCCCGTGGGGCGACCCCGACTTCCGCGTGTTCAATCAGGGCGACTTCGTGGAGACGGTGGAACAGACCGCCCAGACCTTCACCTTCCTGCTCGGGGGTGTGGCGCTCGTCTCGCTGATTGTGGGCGGGATTGGGATTATGAACATTATGTTGGTCTCAGTCACCGAGCGCACGCGTGAAATCGGCTTGCGCAAAGCGATTGGGGCGACCCGCTTCAATATCATGCTCCAGTTCCTCATCGAGTCGATGGTGGTGAGCATCGTGGGCGGTCTTATCGGCATCGGTTTGGGCTATTGGGCGGCGAGTTATATCAGCCAACAAGCGAACTGGAAGGTGCTCATCCCGACCGAAGGCGTGCTGTTGGCGTTCGGCTCGGCGGCGTTCATCGGCATCTTCTTTGGGCTGTATCCTGCTTGGCGTGCGGCGCAGCTGCAACCGATAGAAGCGTTGCGCTACGAGTAGGGCTTCTTGCTCCGAAGGGATGGCTTTTTCGAGTGAGTCTATGGTATAATAAAACCGCAATGGCATACCTGACCATACGCGAAGCGGCTGAAAAACTGGGCACGGATGAGGAAACGATCCACGAGTGGATACAGCACGGCTGGCTTAAGAATGTGCATACGCAAGTAAGTGTTTCTACCTCAGGCAATCTGTTGGGGGCTGCTGTACTCGATCAGCTTGTGGACGAGGAGGAGTTGTTTGAAGTAGCAGAAGAGGTAGGATGGGCAATGCTGGTTGAGGAGGCATTTCTCGATCGCCTCGAAGCACATGAGTAAGATCTATCCACAGGGAACAGTTATCGAGGTCAAAAGACCTCCCGGATTAGGGACGTCAATCGAAAAACAAGACACTTCTGAAAGTCAAAACACCCCTGCATTTACTGCCCTTATTGTAAGCCAAACTGAGTACTATCCCTGTCTCTCAGAATACCTTGTTCTTCGAATCGCCCCAAAGCCACCTATAAACGAATTGGAGTATTCCTTGCCTACTGTTCAGAACTTAATCTCGACGAGCGCAGTTACCTCTTACTTCGAAACAATCAAGGGTCAGCGTGTTCTTCAAAAGCT
>JBDNDR010000010.1:0-15564 GCA_046718995.1 Fimbriimonadales bacterium | reverse complement strand
GACGAAATCCCCGACCAGCCTTGGCGCCAAGTGGGTCAACCGACCCCTGTCCACTGGCTCCTGCAGATGTTGGGTGTACCACTCCAGATGGAGACTGTGCGCCCCGAACCTGCCCCCCAAACCGCTTGGCAAGAGGTCGCCCGGCATGGCACAAGTCCCGAACAAGGCACACTCAACCGCCGCTGGCTGGAGATAGACCTCAGCCGTTACGCAGGGCAAACCGTCTACCTGCGCTTCCGCGATAGCCTACCCGACACCGGTTGGGGCGCTCTGGTTCGGCAGGTGCGCTTGGAGGCGGACGGACGCACGCTCAGTGCCTTCCCCACTGGCTCCACAGTGGAGGCGATGTTCCTGTACACGAACGAGGGAAGCCAACTCAACAGTGCTGGCGAGCGGTTCGCTGACCGCAACGCTCAGTGGGTCTATCGCTTCCCGCTCCCGAACGCCCAGCGCATCACGCTCCGTGTAGAAATCGCCCAAGAGTGGCTGGTCGAGCTCAGCACGCTCCCACCCTACGCCGAGCGCATCCTCCAGCCTGCGCGCACCGACCTGCCCCGCCTGACCCTACGCGGCGATGAGGCTCTTACCTACTACTCAGCATCCAACGCCACCCCACTCTACCTCCACGAGGGTCGCCCAGTCGGAGTTGCGCTGTCGGCAGGTCGTGGGGGCGTAGTGCTTTTGGGGGCATCGGGCAGAGTGTTTGGGCGTACTCGCAACGGCGATGAGCACTGCCGGGCGCTGGCGCGACTGGTGTGTGGGTTTGCCAACTTACGCTATCGGGAACGCGCCCGCATACTCACCCGACGCGGCGACTGGGTCGCAGTCTACGGCACCTATCGAATCACTACCCTACGCGGCACCTACTTAGATGTGCTGAACCCACGCCTGCCCATCCAGACCGACATCCCCATCGAGCCTGGCATGGCACGCCTCTTCTTGCAGGTGGACGCACGCCTCCAGCGACCGGGTATGCTCCACACCAACGCCCGAATCGTCCTGCAAAACGAGACGAACCAACAACTTGCCTACTACCTGCGCGGTCCCGAAGGGGTCAACGGGGTCGCGCGCTTGAGCATTCGGGGTCTCAAGGGACAGGTCACGCTCACCGACACGCTGGGCGCTCCCCAATCGGTGAATGTGGAGCGCGAGGGCAATACCCTGCTGGTACGCTGGAACATGAACCCAGCAGGGCATGTGTTGACGGTGCGTTAGGCAGATACCGAACGGTTTAGCCCAGGTTCAGCGTAGCGCGCACCACCCCTGCGCGTTCGTGGCGTGCGATGAGGCGCACCGTGCCACCCTGAGGAGCGTGGATGACCCATTCCACCTTCGCGCGGTCGTCGGTCGGGTCAGCGTTCCAAACCGTTGCGGAGGCAGGTTTGTAGGCGCGCCCCTCCAGTTGGCTCAGCTCCTCGCGCGGCTTGCCTGTACGCAGGGTAGCCCCTTCGGGCAGCTCAATCTCCGCGACTACACCCCGAACTACCTTCTTCTCCAGCGCTTTCTTCGTGATGTAGGTCGGGAGCCAGCCCGTATTTTGCACGACCAGCCGTATCTGATAGACCCCATCGCCGAGTGGGGTCGCCTTCGCCTCATAAATCTCCAACTTGGGCGAGATGAGCAGGTGCCATATCAGCCAGTCGGGAAACAGGGCGACCTCCTTCTCGAGAAGGTGGAGAGGCGGGTTGCGCCACGCATAGAGCGCGTTCCATCCCCCAAGTTCTACTTTGCCCAGTTGAGGATGGTCAAACTCGTACCAGTCCACATAGCCCTGTCCGCCCAGTACCTCATCGCTCCACTTGAGCAGTTTCAGGTCATCTTCCACAGGGTGTTCGCGGTACCAGTCTATAAACTTATAATCGGTAATCCCTGCCTGACGCTGGGGACTCCAGATTTCCACCGTCCATGCGAAGACCCCCATATGGTCGTACATCCAGTCGTCAAACACACCTGTGATGTACTCTTTCGGATGGTATTTGAAGTCGTGGTACACAGAGATATTCGGATAGCCCGTGATTTCGGTTCCTTTGGCGCCGATTTTCTGGTAAGTCCACAGGTCTTCCGCAGGGAACGAGTCGTCGGGCTGGTGGCTGTAGGGACGCAGAAGCACCCCGCTCCAAGTGTGGAAAGTGACGCCCCCTGTGATGTTGGGGTGTTTGGCGATGAAATCGACAATCGCACGCACTTCCGGCTCAGAGGTGGGGTACGGACCTGCGCCGTGTTGCTCGTGTTCTTGACGCCAGTTTGAGGGGAAGTTGCGGTTGAGGTCTAAGCCTTCCTTGCGCGGCTGAATGGTCAGCAGGGCGGGGTCAAACGGTTCATCAAAGCGCCCTTCAGGCAGGATGCGGTAGTAGGTGCCGCCCACCTCATCGGGATCGCGCCGAACCATCAGGCGCGGCTCATCAGGATGAGGCTTCCAGTTGCCGTTCGGGTCGGGGATACGCATCATCAGCATCCGCCCATCGCCATCAATATCTTCGGTCACCAGCCCACCGATGGGGTCTTCATCGTAGGGGTAAGGACGCGTGCTGGAACGGATAATCTTGGGCTTGTCGGCTAATGCCCACTCGGCACCGTCGGGATTGACGCGCGGGCACACATAAAAAGCACGGGTGTCCAAACAGCGCGTGATTTTTTCGTGGCTTCCGTACTCGCGTGTGAGCCGATAAATTAGATAGAGACAAGCACTGGAGGGCGAGACCTCGCTGGCGTGGATATTCCCATCCACCCAAAGCGCAGGCTTCTCCTCGGCGGGTCCCGTTGCAAAGTTCGTGATGGTCAACAGCCAGATATCGCGCCCTTCATAACTCTTGCCGATGCTCGCTATCTTGACCAGATGGGGGTACTCCTCTGCGAAGGCATGTAAAATCGCACTCAACTCATCGTACCGATAGTAAGTATCAAACCGTACCTCTGGCATGCCGATTCTTCCTCCTTGATAGGGGATTAGGGGCGTAGATGCCCCATCCCACCGATGGAGGTTCGCTTGGAGAGGTGGATGTCCTGCAAAGGCGAAAGGTATAACCTCACCTCATGCGAAACGGTTCACGCTTCAGAAAGTATAATTGCGTAGGAGAAAAACCATGTTAAGACGATGGCTCGTAGCAAGCATACTTCTGTCGCTCCTATTGGGAGACTCGGCTGTTGCTCAGACTCTGAAGGAAGGCGACCAAGCCCCACCCATCAAAGTTGCCCGTTGGATCAAGGGCAAACCCGTAGAGAAGTTTGAACCCGGCAAGGTCTATGTGGTGGAGTTCTGGGCGACCTGGTGCGGTCCTTGCCGACAGACGATTCCCCACCTGACCGAGGTCGCCAAAAAGTTCAAAGATAAGGTCACCATCATCGGGGTGAGCGTCTGGGAGCGCGTCGGCGTGGAGCAGGTGGAACAGTTCGTGCGCACGATGGGCGACAAGATGGACTATGGAGTCGCCTTCGACGACGGCGAGACGATGGCGAACACTTGGATGCGAGCGGCGAATCAAAACGGTATCCCCACCGCCTTCGTCGTTGACCAACAGGGGCGTATCGTCTGGATTGGTCACCCGATGGCAGAACTGGAAGAGGTGCTGGAAGCAGTTGTCGCGGGCAAGTACGATTGGCAAACCGCCGCCAAACAACGCCAAGAGCAAGCGAAGCGCGAGGCAGAGTTGGAATCCGCCTTTGAGAAGATCGGCGATCTGATCGGAGAGAAAAAGTACGATGAGGCGCTCGCCGAGCTAGACAAACTCATGGATAAGATGCCCGAGATGCGTGAGCCGCTTTCGGGAGTCCGCCTCCGAATCCTGTTGATAGCCGACGAGAAACGCGCCTATGCCTACGCAAGCGAACTGGCTCAAGGCACCTACAAAGATGATCCCCAAATGCTCAACATGCTGGCGTGGACGATTGTGGGCGACGACCAGCCCATCCAGCTCAAGCAACCCGACTACGACTTAGCCCTCACGATTGCCCAGCGCGCCGTTGAACTGACCAAAGAGCAGGATGCCGGCATCCTTGACACCTTAGCGATGGCACACTTCCGAAAAGGTCAGTTGGAGAAGGCGATTGAAGTCCAGCGCAAGGCAATCGCTGTCGCCGAGAAAGACCCCGAGACGCCCAAAGAGCTGTTGAGCGAGTTGCAAAAGCGCCTGCAGGAGTTTGAGAAAGCCCTGCGCGAGAAAGCCAACCCTTGAATTGCGTCGGATGGCGTGGGGTATAATTAGTGCCCCACTGCGCGGGTGGTGGAATTGGTAGACACGCATGGTTGAGGGCCATGTGGGCGTAGCCTGTGTGGGTTCGAGTCCCACCCCGCGCACCAAGCGAGAATGGGCGGTTAGCTCAGCGGTAGAGCGCTTCGTTCACACCGAAGAGGCCGTTGGTTCGAGTCCAACACCGCCCACGCCTAGCTTAGTCTGAGAACCATGCGAAAACGTAAGCGGAAACCCTTCCAACGCTATTTCACCGTCGCTGAGGCGAACGCACTCCTCCCCGAGCTGAGGACGAAACTCCTGCGCCTGCAAGCGATGATGGCACGACTCAGAGAAGAGTACCAAGAACGCGCCGACGAACTGCTCAAACACGCGCTCACCAACGGCAAACAAATCCACTGGGAACCGTCCACCGTTGCTCAAGAAGTCCACAAAGCGGTGGACGAAATCCATAAAATGGGTATCCTCCTCAAAGACCTGGACGAAGGCATCGTGGACTTCCCGCACCTGCGCGAGGGGCGTGAAGTGATGCTCTGCTGGCGCATCGGTGAAGACCGAGTCAACTACTACCACGAACTGGACGCCGGGTTCCGCAATCGCAAGCCACTCTGGGAGGACTGACCGTGCTTTGTGTGCGTGCCCCCGGCAGGGTCAACTTGATTGGTGAACATACCGACTATAACGAGGGGTTCGTGCTACCCGTCGCCATCAACCGAGAGATACACCTGCACGCTCAGCCCCGTACCGACCACCGATGTCATTTCTACTCGGAGACGCTGGACGACCAGATAGAGTTTGACATGGAATGGCTCGCTACACAACCCGCTGAATCCCTGCCGCAAGGATGGTTCCGCTATGTCGCTGGGGTTGCCAGCCTCCTCCAACAGCGAGCAGGACGCCCCCTCACTGGAGTAGACGCTGTTATCACGGGCAACCTGCCGATGGGTTCTGGACTGAGCTCCTCCGCAGCGATCGAAGGTGCGGTCGCTGTGATGTGGAACCAGATTGACCAACTGGGGCTGAGCGCGCTGGAACTGGCTCTGCTGTGCCAGCAAGCCGAGTGGCATTACGCGGGGGTGCGCTGTGGGGTGATGGACCAGTTCGCCAGTATGCTGGGTAAGGCGGGGCACGCTCTGCTAATAGACACGCGCACCCACTTCACCGAGACGGTGCCCCTGCCCGATGATTGGGTCATCGTGGTCGCCGACACGGGTAAGCCCCGCACGCTCGCTGGTTCGGAGTACAATCGCCGACGCGCCGAGTGTGAGCAAGCCGTGAGCGAACTGCGTGCGATACTGGGCGACGCCGTAAATAGCCTACGCGATGTCAGCCCCGAGCAGGCGAGCCTCTATCTGCCCCTGCTCTCCGAGCCTGCCCGACGCCGAGCGCGCCATGTGGTGAGCGAAAACGCACGCGTGCTGACCTTCCTGGATGCTCTCCGCCAAGCCGATGCCCCCACCGTCCGCCACCTGATGCTCGCCTCCCACGCCTCCCTGCGCGACGACTACGAGGTCTCCTGCGACGAACTGGACTGGATGGTCTCGGCGTGCCTGAGTGCGCCCGGTTGCATCGGCGCGCGCATGACCGGTGCAGGGTTCGGCGGGGCATGCATCGCCCTCGTGCAGAAAGAGTTGACTGAGCCGTTTATGGAACACGCCCGCGCCACCTATTGCCAGCGTTCCGACTATGCACCGCAGTTCCTCCTCTGTGAGGCGGTGGATGGCGCAGGAACCTGCTAAAAGTGGCTCCAACCCTGCAGGTCAAACGGGGTGCGGTTGCCGGCTCCATCCTCCAACCAGAGCGCATCCCCTGCCTCCACGACCCCAATCCAAGTGAGTGGTGTGCCCGTTTCTGCAGGGAGTTGCTGGATGAGTCGCTGGGCAGTCTGGGGGTCGGCGCAGACGAGCAGTTCGTAATCTTCCCCGCCTTTGAGTGCGAACCGTGCAGGCTCTTCACCGACCGTCTCGGCATACCGACTCGCCGCAGGATGCACGGGCACTCGATGGGGATAGACCACCGCTCCCACCCCCGAAGCGCGCAAAAGCTTGGGTAAATCCGCAGCGAGTCCATCGCTCACATCCATCATCGCATGCACACCCTCTCGGCGCAAGATTTGCCCCTCCCACACACGGGGTACAGGCTTGAAATGGGCTTCCAGTGCTTCGGTGTCGTGGCGTTCGCCTCGCGTCAGGCGCATCAAACCTGCCCGTGAGCCACCCAGTGCGCCCGTCACCAAAATCCAGTCGCCCACTCGAGCGCCAGAGCGCAACACTGGCTCGCCCTCCACTGTGCCCATCACCATCACATCCACCACGACCTTATCGGAGCGGTTGGTGTCGCCTCCAATCAGCGCGGTCTGGTAAGCCTGTGCGCAATCACGAAAGCCCTCCGCAAAGGCGCTCAACCACACTTCACTCTCTGCCCCCTCCGACAAGCGTTCTGGCATCGCCAACGATAAGAGAGCGAGCGCAGGCTGTCCGCCCATCGACCCGATGTCGCTTAGGTTCACCGCTAACGCCTTCCAACCGAGATGATAGGCATCGATCCAGTCCAAGCGGAAATGGATGCCTTCCACCAACATATCCACCGTAAGCAAGAGCAGGCGTTCACCCAGTCGCACGACCGCCGTGTCATCGCCAATCCCCTGAAGAATCTGAACCGAAGCAGGCGGCACCAGATGACCCATACGCGCACGAATCCACTCAATGCGCGCCTCTTCGCCAGACAGTTCCCGCATAGCACGAGTGTACCGTATGGGGTACAATCAAGGCGGAGGCAGAACGGTCGATGAAGAGCCACTGGTGGATGACTTTAGGATTGGCGGTTGGGCTTATCAGCACAGGTTTAGCCGATGCAACCCTCTATCAAGGTCAGCCTGCCGAACAAGCGGGACTGACCTTACGCAACTGGGGCGCTGGCACAATTGAAGACAGCACAGAGACCACTTTTGTCGGGAGCCGCTCGCTCAAAGTGATGACACGCGGGATGTTCTCTGGGGGCTGGGTGGAGTTCCAGAACCCGGTAGACCTGCGCGCTGACCTCGGAGCAACGGATAAGGTCATGCGGTTCGCCTTGCGCTTCCCCGGCACGGTCACTGGCGGAGGCGGTGCGATGGGTGGCGGACCACGAGGCGGTGCAGGCGATTTCGGTGAAATGGGCAGTGGTCCAAGGGGCGGTCCGCAATCTGGAGGTGGACTGTCAGGTCCCGGAGCGCCCGGTGCCCCAGGAGGCGGTGGCGGACAACAGACCTCCGCGCCCACGATGAGCGAAGTGCGCATCATCTTGCAGACCACCGACGGAAAGAAGACCGAATTCATGCTCCCCCTCCAGAATATCCGCCCCGACGATGCGGGTTGGCAATCCGTCAGTATTCCGCTGGCGGGCATCCCCGGACTGCGCGAGACCAACGGGCAAATCCGGCGAATCGCCATCGCAGGAGATAGTATCGGGGTGTTCTATGTAGGGGAAATCCGCGTGCTGAGCGAGCAGACCCCCATCCAAGGCTACATGGTCGTGCAGAACGCTTTCGGGGGCACCTTCACCTCACGCAGTGACGCACGCATCGTGATTGCTGGCAACGACGAACTGACCTTCATCGGCGTGAGCGAAGCAGGTAATCAGCCCGTCGTATTCCGGTGGAGCTTTGAGGACCCGAACCAAGTGGATGGTGAAGGACAGGTCGTACGACGCCGATTCCCCCGACGCGGTACCTACACCGTCTACCTTACAATTGCCGACCCGTTCGGTAAGCGCGCCCCCACAACCACCAAAATGGAGATTCAGGTCAACTAACGATGGACTGGCTGGATACCCTCAAGTTCGATGAGAACGGTCTCATCCCAGCGGTCATCCAAGACGCCGAAAACGGGCAAATCTTGATGGTCGCCTACATGAACCGTGAGGCAATCGAACGCACACTCCAGTCGGGCAAGTGCACCTACTGGAGCCGCTCTCGCCAAAAGTACTGGGTCAAGGGCGAGACCAGCGGACACATCCAGACCGTCAAGCGTGTGCTGGTAGACTGTGATGCCGACTGCCTGCTGATACAGGTGGAGCAAGTGGGCGTCGCCTGCCACACCGGACATCGCTCCTGCTTCTACCGCGAAGCCCAAGCCAACGAACTGGTAGAAATAGAACCCGTGCTGATAGAGCCAGAGAAAATCTACGGCGGATAGCCGATAATGGAGGTCAACGATGACCGAACGCAAACCCGAAGGCTACATAGACGGACAGCCACTCCATCCAGAAAGTCTCATGATGGGCTATGGCTACAAGCCCGAATGGTCGGAAGGCGCCATCAAATGCCCCATCTTCCAGACCTCGACCTTCGTCTTCAAAACGGCAGAGGAAGGCAAAGCGTTCTTCGAACTCGCCTACGGACTGCGCGAACAGAAACCCGGCGAACAGGTCGGGCTTATCTACAGCCGATTGAACAACTTCGTGCTGAGGGTGCCCCAAAAAGCCGCCGCGGTGAAAAGATGGAAGCGGACGGCGAAGAGCAGGGTGCGGATGAGGGATTCGGGATATTTAGGGGGTCTTCCGCGTTTGGGTGGGAGGGGATGGGCGTGGCAGAAGCGTTGGACGAGGGTGTAGATGGTGCTAATGGGCAGGGTGGTGAGCGTCGGGCGTGGGATGTCTGGGCGTTTCATAAGGATTAGGATACCCAACCGCAACGGTTTTTTCGAACACCCTCCAAACCCCTTGACAAAGGCGCATTGAATGGGGTATATTAGAATTGAAAAACCCAAACCATTCCGAACAGACAGAGGAGAGAGACCATGTTCAGAAAGGTACTTGGGAAGAGGCTAAAAACCCTCACCACCTGCTTCAATTCGGCGGGGGGGGGGGGTAGCTATTTCCGTCTAACCAGCCTTGTGCTCTGCTGCTTGATCCCGCTTTTGGGGGTTGCGCAAGAGCAAGGGAGGTGGGTCTTAGATCCTGAACCAGAACCTGATTTAGACACCCTTGAAATTGTGCGTGAGTGGCGTAGAATCTTTACTTTCTCGTGTGGCGATTGGTCGTCCGATTACTTTGCAGGCTGCATTGCGGGACATATCTCCCCCGGAGAGTGTGTTAGACCTCAAGGTTGTTCTGGTCAGGATAGTAATCACTGTTGCACTCGGTATGTGTCTCCAATGGGTAAATACGCTACTGTAATAGTGACGACAGACGAGATTTGCCGATATAATCCTCATAGAGGCTACGCTAATGGTTCGATTCACGCCGATGGGAGTTCCACGCTAAAGTTGGTCTGGCAGGGTTCAGTCCCACCTCCGTCGATGGAGGTTCGTGTTATTACAGCGTTTTCCCTTCAAGCAAATGCCATGGCTGGCGAACGCATAGGCTGTTCTACGGGGTCCGCTTCTGTACAATCCCAAAGTGCAGCCACTGTGAGTGGTGAACCTGGCTTTCGAAGTGGTGATCCAATGCTTGGTAACTCGGTAGAAGCAAACGCTTCATCGCCTAGATCTTCATCGGATGTCAGTAAATATGCGATTTCGAAAGTATGGGTCTTGCCCGTGCAGATTGATAGTCGAGGGCGCTACTATGTGAAGGTACCCTTTTCGCTTAGTCTAAGTGCCGATGTTAACCAATCCCCTGCTGGCACCTCCTACCAGTGTGGTCAATCGTTCTGTGGTGTAATTTTGAGCTCGGACTCTGATGTAGCGGCTTTACATCCGCGTGTTCCCGCCAGTGCTGGGGCTACGATTAATCGCCTGTTTGATATATACACAATCGGGAACGAGATCTATCTAATTTCTTATACCTCGCTGGTGGATGGGGCTGACGCGCTCGGATGTGCGCCTGAGTTTTGCGGAATGCGTCCCGTCACGGGACAGGTTAGTTCCTCCCTCCCATTTCCCTCCGTGGATACGACCTACGCAGGTTGGGTTTATACTACCTCTCCTGCGCCTGGAACGTTTTTAATGAGTGGTGGAACCTATGGATTGCAAACCGTGCAGTTAGTGATTGCCAACGAAGGCACTTTACTGGACGATTTATGGCGCGATGGGCCTGTGCAGTGGGGCTGGTGGAACACGCTCGATAATTATTGGGATAGTTTAGGAGAAGCGGGACAATACTTACCACGGACACAAGAGATACTGATATATGACATAGATGGTACTGCAGTGCGCTTTTTGGGGCGCAAACGGACTGATGGAAGCTGGGAGTACCGCCCCGCTCAGGGAGTTTTTTCCCAACTCTCTGCCGTGATGGATGGTTCTGGTGAAATCACGGGTTTTGTTTTGCGTGGAGGCGCACCAGGCAATATGCGCGCCAAAGGCGGCTGGCGCTATGAGTTCCACCCAATCGTCCGAGGTGATCGCGAGGAATCAACTACTCCTTATGCACCACTAATACAGGTGACCGATCCTTTAGGGATCTCGCTTTCTGTAGAGGGCTACAGACGTGAGCTGCGCACATTGAACGATCCGATAACGGGTTCATTTCTAAGCTTCCGTTCTCAAGAAGTCATCTATGGCAAGGGAACAAACGAACGTTCCATTATGGCGCTTGACAACTTTGGTTTTACTATCCCATCCAACCTCCCGAATAATTGGGAGGAACCTCGCTCGATTACGGAGAATCTGAAATATACGAATCGTTTAGAGCGTCAAGGGGAGACACGGAGCACGCTGGAAAACTCCTCGTTCTTGCCAGCACAGGGATCGCCAAAGATTACGGAAGTGCGTGGCTGGTCCCCAATTTCAGGTGGCGGGAGTTTTGGTGGCGAGCGACAAGTGCTGGATCGTGCTTTTGAGGTCGGGGGAACGGGTTATTATAGTCGGCTAATCTCGCGTACTTGGGGCAATCTTATCCCCACCACCTACACTTACCAGTGGCTGAATAGCACCAATTTTCAGGTTCACACGACACGCGATCGGCTTCAGACTTGGCTAACTTACACCGTTGACGAGGAGCGCGGAAGGTTTTTACAAGCGCGTTACCGACGCCCATCGCTTAGCGGGGGTGAGGAACTCTTTGAATATCGCTTCAATTCGGACGGGCAGGTGGATCGAGTTCGCTACTTTGCCGATGGGCAGACGCTCAAGCGAGAGGTATCCTATCAATTCGGATTTGCCTCTGACCCTCTGGCGATTACAGAGGTCAATGTGAACTACCCGCAAGACGGGGTTAGCCGCACTTGGTCTTATGACTATACGGAGCGCAATGGGGAGACCTTGCTGCAGTCAGCAAGTGACCCGACGGGAGTCTCTATCCGCTTCGAGTACGAGGATTTAGAGTATCCTGTGCTTCCCTCAGCGGTTGTAGATGGGACAGACAACCGATGGGAACTGACCTACACAGGTCCTGGCTTCCTACATACCTTCAAGGAGCCGAACCGCTCTGCGTGGCAGCTGGATTACTATCCTTCAGGGCACCCTTACCAAAATAAATTATCCCAGTTGACTGATCCGACTGGGCGCTCGGTGTCTATTAGTGCGTATGACATTTTCGGTCGCCCCCAGCGAATTCAGGTATCACCCAACAACGAGCGCCTGCTCTGGCAGGAAATCGACTGGACAATGCTGGGAACACCACGCACCGTGCGTTGGAGCGACGGCACGCAGGTCGACTTTTATTGGCAGGGTCCAGGTCTGCGTGCGATGCGTGATGCGCGCCGTCGCTGGGTAGTCTTTGATTACAACTTGCAAGAGGAACTGGGCGAGGCGGGCTTACTCAACCAGATTCGTATCGTAGGGCAACAACCTTCTGAAAACGCCTCCGATACGGATTGGTGGCAACAAAAGGTCAGCAACCTTGCGGCGGGCACCGTGTTTGCCAAACTGGCTTATGATCGGTTGGGGCGCCTGACGCGCGTGGCAGGGGGCAACAATGTCGGTCTCAACTACACCTATGGACCGCGCGACCAGCTCATTGCAACGCGCCACGACGGAGACAGCCGCCCAGAGGAGTTCACCTATTCGTGCTGCGGAGAGCTGGAAAGCTGGACCAAACCAGATGGCAGAAGGGTCTACTTCGATTACACTGCTGGGCTGTTGACCCACATTCGTATGGGTAGCCCCTCGGCGAATCCTGCCTATACCTTCGGCTATGATTTGGCAGGACGACTCAAGAGTGCGCAAAGCGGAACTTCGAGCCATACTTGGATGTACGAATATGAACTGCCTGGTGAGCGTCGACGCAACACGGGGCGTTTAGGTGAGGAACAGACGATGCTTTATGGAGCGGGCATCAGCTATACTCACTCATACACCTACTACCCCAGCGGCGAGGTGGAAACAGCGACATGGAACCTATCGCTTACCCAAGCAAGCTATCAGCGTACCCTGACCTACTCCTATGACGATGCGGGACGCCTCACCGATATTTATTACAACAACCATCCTCTGGTTTCCTATAGTTATGACGGTGCGGGACGGCTCCAAAGCCAGACCATCATCCCGATCGGCACCCGCCACCAACTCACGACCACGCTTACCTATGCAGATGAGCAATCGGTCAATGCCATTGGGACCGTTGAATGGCGTTGGAACGGGAACCTGCTCGCTCATTTTGACTACCGAGGCTGGGACAAGAACAACAATCCCAACGACGATCTGCTAAACGACGAGGAACGCGGCTACTACCGAGACGGCACACTCGCACGGGCTATCGATACTTTGCCTGGCACTGCTCCTATCCGCTGGGAATGGGACTATGATGTCATGGGGCAGCTGGCGTACGAGCGGCACCGTCGTGGTAGTCAGGATTGGGAACAGCTCACCTTCAGCTACGACACAGGGGGTAACCTGTGGGGCAACGCCGGCTGGGTCTATCGGTTCAATCAGCTGCTCTATGTGCCGCGTACTGGAGTGAACAATAACTGGTACTTCGCTTACACGCCTAACGGCGAGCGCTGGCGTTGGTGGACAACGGACCGAAGCGAGGTCCTTCAAGGCGATGTCAACGGTGATGGACAGGTAGACGATAGCGACTTGCTGGCAGTGCAGTTTGCGTTTGGACGCACTGATTGCCCTTGCCCCGAAGATGTGAACAACGATGGACAGGTGGACGACGCCGACCTGATGGTGGTGCTGTTCAACTTTGGGCAGTCGGCAGGTGGGGTAGTGAGTTGGGAATATACCTATGATGTGTGGGGGAACCTGGTTCAAGCGACCTCGCCCGCCGCAGGGGTCTATCGGGCAGGGTACGACGCGCTGGGACGACGCGCGTGGGAAGAGGTGCAGACCGCTCAGGGTACCCGACGCACCTACTTTCTCTATGAAGGTGATACGATTATTGGCGAGGTTGGCACGGAGGGTGTCTATGAATATGTATGGGGTTTGTTGGGACCGATTGCACGAGTCGATGTGAACAACCCTGCCAACACGCGCTACTATGTGATAAATGGCTTAGGGCATGTGCGGGTGCTGGTGAACCCTCAAGGCGTGCCAACTGATGTCTATCACTACGACAGTTGGGGCAATCCCCTGCCGACAGGGATGGAGACCACGCGCCAGCCGTTTCGGTGGAACGGGGCGTATGGGTACGAATACATCCCCGCGACAGGCTTGTACCATGTGGGCGCCCGGGAGTATGACCCGCGCACGGCACGGTGGCTGCAACGCGACCCGATTGGTATGACAGCAGGGGATCCGAACTTGTATCGATATTGCTTTAATAACCCTCTCACTTGGGAGGATCCCTCTGGATTGCAGATTATAATTTTCGTGCACGGAAGTTTCTCTAATCCAAACACTTTTGACAAGTCCTTTATAAGTGAAGTCAAATCAACTTTGGGGGCAAGGGGGCATGTAATGTTTGCTTGGTCAGGTACAAGTGACTATAATGAAATGCTGCAAGATGCGCAAAAGTTCTGCGAATTTGTCCAATCAGTGAAGTCTAAGCATCCTTTTGAGCCTATCTTTGTCGTTGCACACAGCAACGGTGGTAATGTTACGGCTGCTGCAAGTGCGCTTGGTGCGCCCATTGACCTTATTGTTCGGCTTGGTTCTCCACTACCCACAAATGACGCAGCGTACTGGGGGATAAAAGGAAATGCGATTATTTTCAACTTCTATGATCCTGATGATTTGGTCATCACGCATGCAGCACTCCTAAAAGGTGCCTATCCTGATCCGGGAGCATGTCCGTGGTTCGACATGAACATCCCGATTGAGGCAGGTGGACCTACAACTTCACACGCGGCTATCAAAACAAAAAGTGTTTGGGACAGTCAGGTAGCTCCCTATCTTTCTTGGGTAAAATGGTGGTGGGGAACAGGCGCACCGTTGATTCCATAGGCAACAAGATGAAGGCAATCTACTTAGGAGTGGGGCTTCTATGGGTTCTGTTAGCAGGCTGGTTTCTGGCACCTCTGATTGCCTGGGGACTGGCTTGGGTTCTGCTGACGGGCTTTAGAGGGTACGCTCAAGGGATGCTGCTTCTCAGTATGATTTCAGCAGCTTCGCGATGGCTGTTTCTCGTGGTCGCTGCTTTGTGTTTGTACTTATTAGCCCAGAATGACAATAGGTTTTCATTCAAGCATCTTACATCGTATGCTCTCACCAGCCTAGCGATTTTCACCGTTTTATACTCTGTCCAACTCTGCCTTTGTTTCCGAGCGTTCGTCCTATCTGCTACCACCGATCCTGTAAAGATTGTGTCGTTCGAGGTATTTCCGGACTTCTCGCTTGCGAGCCTTCTCGGAATGGCAAGTTGGCTGGAACTCGTTGTTAAGACTCTCGTGGAACGGGAACCAATGGGTGTTCTCTATGCTGTTTACCTTGTGTTAAGATTTATTTACACTTACTTTATTATAGAACGCGCCGACCGACAACTTAGTTCCTTTGGGGGTTATCTTGATAGATTTACGAGATTTTTTGCAGTCAGTGTGATTGTATTGGCAGGGCTGTTAGGTGTTCCCCTCAGTGGCATTGATGAAATCTCTCGTGGCATAGCGAGTTTCTTTATTGCTTACGAGGTGGCTTGGCTGTTATTTACTATACCTGCCAGTATATTGGTTATTTTGTTATTGAAGTGGCTAAAGGGGACTGGGGTAGAACCCACGCACGGACAAGCCTAAAATGCTTTACGGGTATGATCCCACAACAAAAAAGCCGTCGGTTGATCCTTTGGGGCTACTCGGTCGAGTAGAATCCAAATATCCCATTCAAATAAGGGGACAAACATGCAAAGATGAAAGACCAGTTAGCTGCAGTAATGAAGACATTCATAGTGGGTTGCTTGTTGTGGATTACTGGAAGCTTCGCTATAACTGCGTTGGCTTCCTTCGCCTCAGGCATCTATTACTTTATCACAGAAGTATCTAGTAAAATGGGATTATCGTTTTGGGAAGCGTTGCTTCAGGTGGTTCCACTGATTGTTCAAGGGCTTTTAGGACTCCCGTTTGCATTGGCGTACGAGTTTA
>JBDNDR010000001.1:0-29186 GCA_046718995.1 Fimbriimonadales bacterium | reverse complement strand
AGCGATAGGGAGGGGTGCGAGCCAAATAGGCAAGAGCCACCGTACCCTGCCTGCGCTGCTTGGGACGGTTAGGTGGGCGCCACGCCTCTGCAAGACGCTCCACAGCACGCCCGCGCTCAGGAGTGTGATGGCACCGATGCCTGTAATGCCGGGCAGGAGGCGCGTCTCCCAAGGCGCACTCCCTCGACGCTCCTGCCACAAATACAACAGGTGCACCTCGCCCTCCACCAGATAGTTTTGGAGCGACCATAGCCCCATGGGAACCAACGCCACCATCAGCCATCCCACCGCTCGCAGAGAGCGCGGACCTCCCAAGAGCGTGTAGACCAGAGCAATCGGAAGCCAAATCAGCGCCGTATATTTCGCCAGTGCGCTCAGCCCTCCGAGCAGTGCCCCGAGTATCAGCCAGCGTCGTTCGTGGCGGGCAAGCCCCTCGACCCAGCACGCCATGCCCCCAACAAACAGTCCCAACATCGGCACATCGCGCATCAGGTTCAAACCGGGTAATACCGCTGGCGAGAGCATCACCCAACCGACCGCCCACCAGCCCCATCCGTCACCGAGCCAGCGCTCCGCCAGGCGATAGACACCCCAGCCCAGGAGCGCCACGAACGGCATCAGGCTCAGGTGCAACAGCCACTCCCGATAGCCGAACAGCCCAATCCACGGGGCGAGCCAATAACTCACCAGGGGCGGGTTCGTCGTGACCTGTCTCAGGGCGCCGGGTTCCGCCAGCCAGAAGTAGTCGCCTACGAACGGGCGCAGTGGGTTGCTTAGGATGTTCTCTGCCACATGGAGCACTACGGGGTCGTCCATATGCACAGGCTTGACCAGAGCGAGGTAGACCACGCCCAGCCCACATAGCCAACACACAACCGCTCCAATCCGTGCGCTCACCAGCCGTAGCGTTCGGGTCCCCAATCGCGGTAGACCAGGTCTTGTTTCAGAAGCACCAACTTGCGCGAGGGAATGTCCTCGTAGACCACGATGCCCGCGCCGACGCATGAGTAGGCACCAATCTTGACTCCCGGCATCGTGATTACATTGACCCCAGTGCGTGCGAAGTCGCCGAAGTAGGTGCCGTTGGAGCCGAACTCGGGGCGCTCTCGGCGTCCGCGCACGGTGTGGGTACTGTCGCCGTCATCGAAGCGGAGCGTGCCACAGACGGTCGCCGCGCCGATGTCCACCTTCTGACCCACCACGCCCATAATCTCGCAGTAGTGATAGAGGAAGGCGCCGTCCAGCATCACGCCGTCCATCTCAGCATCGTGCCCCACGATACAGCCGTTGCCGATGACCGTTCTGCCACCCACGAGGCAGTAGTCGCTGACCCGACAGCGTGCGCCGATGGCGGTCGTGCCGTGCAGGATCGCCCCGTTCAGCAGGCGTGTCTCGCGTCCGATGAAGGCGTTGCCGCCAATCACGACCCGCTTGCCAATCACTGCACCGTCCTCTACCACCAGGCGTCCGTGGATTTCGGCGGAGTCGTCTATCTGAACCTCCTTGCCGATTCGGTCGGTTTCCAGTTGGCTTGCCTCGTAGTCCAGCCAGCGTGCGTTCGCTTCCCAGATGTGCCACGGCTTGTCCATGTCCACCAGAAAGCCCTCTGGCTCTACGGCGGGGATTTCGTGTCCGTGTTCTATGAGCATCTGGAGGGTCTGCGCCAGCTCCGCCTCCATCGGGGGCATCCCACCAACAGGCACACTGGTCATCAGTCCGGGATGGGCGTTCAGCGTGTCCACCACGCTCGGATGGAAGGCGAACAGTCCGCCCAGTCGGCAGTTGGTATCGCTACTGTGCCCCTCCACATGCGCCAGCTTGCCCTCACGGAGGTAGCCGCCAATCCAGTCGCGCGGGTCATGTTCGGGCAGGTAGCGTTGTGCCACCACACAGGCGAGGGCACCCGTCTCCTGAAATGTCCCCACGAGGCGGCGGACTGTTTCTGGGGGGGTAGCAATATCGCCGTAGGCGACCAGGAACGGCTCGTTCCCGATGAGTGGGAGCGCACTCAACACCGCCAGCGCGCTCCCTGTGGGTGGGTTCTGGCGAATGAAAGCAATCGGCACGCTCAGCCCACTGAGCGCCGCGCGCACCGACAGTTCATGCACCCCTACCACCACAATCAGCCGCTCCACGCCCGCCGCTATCAGCGATTCGGCTAACCGACGCACATTCGGGCGGTTCATCACGGGCGTGGCGCACTTGTTCCGAACCTCCTGATAGGGGAAAAAGCGCGTTCCCCCACCTGCGCACAGAATGACCGCAGTCTTCATCGTGGGGGTAGGGTTCGTATCTGAGAGCAAGAATCCTGCTTAGGAAAAGCACACCTCCGCCCAGTAGCCCTGCTGACGCAATCGTTCGGCAAGGCGATGGGCATCGTGTTCGGTTCGGCATAGCCCTGCCTGCACCGCCCCGCTCCCACAGAGCAGTACACGCAGGACACCCGACTCCTCCATAGTCGCACGCACAGCCCCAAGCGCAGGAATCTCAGGAATCAGAACCGCCTCAAAGTCGTTGTGGAGGTAGGGTGCCAGCGTTTCAGCGTCGCGAACGGCGCCTGATTGGAGGGCATTCATCAAACGGTCGGTATGGTGGCTCTCGGTAGGCGACGATTCGGTACGCTGGAGCCGAGCATACGCCCAGCCCGTCGGCACGCCCAGTTCAGGGGGCTTCGCTAAGACCCAAGCGAGTCTGGGAAGGGATGGCAGTACCATCAAACGCTCGCCCCGTCCCTCGGCACGCGCGCAGGGAACGCCAAGAACAAAGAACGGCACATCCGAGCCAATCTGGAGTGCGAGCTCCGCTAAGTCTGGGACGGGGATGCCTTGCGCGGTCGCCCATTGGGCGAGCAGTTTCAGGGTGGTGCCTGCGTCGCTACTGCCGCCCCCCAACCCCGCCTGGGTGGGGATACGCTTCTGTAGTTTGACCTGCCACCCGACCCACTGCGCGGCATTAATCGCTTCGCCGAATCGCTGTAGGGCTTGCCAGATGCTGTTTTGTGGGCTATTGGGCACTGCCCAACCCTCCGATTCGATCTGGATAGTCCCAGACTGATGGGGCAGGGGTTCAAGCGAGAGGGTATCGCTGAGGCTGAGGGTATGGAAGACGCTTGCCAAATTGTGGTAGCCGTCCGCCCGGCGATTGAGGATTTCTAAGGTCAGGTTGATTTTGGCGGGGGCGATGCCAAGCAGTTGCATAGAGGGTCAGGACTGACTGAGCAGGGCTTGGGCAATCTCGTTCCACTCCTGCTCGAGGGTGCCGTTGTGTGGGGGCTTATTGGCTCGGCGGTACCAGTAATGAGCGTTGCTGATGTCGCCCTCCTTGCGGTGGAGATAGGCATGCACCCACGCGCTTTCGGGGCTGGGGTCATCCTGCACCAGACGATGGGCTTGCTCCCAGTTGCCCTGTGCGTCGTACCAGAGGGCTTGCAAGGGTACGGAGACCGCAGGGGGTTTGGGTTCGTTGAGCGTTTGGCGGAACGCTTCTAAGGTCATCTGTTGCCTCCCGATGAGGTTTCTGTGGTAGGGCCAGGGGGATTCGAACCCCCGTCCTCCTGGCTGAAAACCAGGCGTCCTAGTCCCCTAGACCATGGCCCCACACGGCTTACAAGTATACCCAACTCAGCAGCACCGAATGCAAGGGGGTGTGGGTATTTTTCAGCGTCGTGTGCCGACCCGCTGTTTGAGGTAGTCTTCCAAGATGACCTTGCCGTTTTGCACCGTGCCCATCACTTTCGCCAGCACGGTCTCCACTTGGGTGAGCACCTCGTAGGCGTATTCGTCGGCGCCTTGCCGGATTTGGTGCGCTTTCTCGCGGGCGGTGTCTATCATCTCGCGGGCTTGGGACTCCGCAAGCTGATAGACCTCGGTCTGACTGAGCATGCGCTGTTGTTCGGCACGGGCGCGCTCCAGAATCTGCTCCGCTTCACGCCGAGCTTCTTCAACCATGCGCCGGGCTTCCTCTTGGGCTTGTTCCAGGGTCATCTGGGCGTGGCTCTGGGCGCTACCGACCAGACGGTCGGAATGGCGTAGGATATGTTCCGCCCGGTCCATTTCCGACGGGATGTTCGCCAAAATCTGCTGAACCAGATTATGACACTCGCCTTTGTTCAATCCCAGAATAAACGGTCCGATACTTCGCGCTTTTTCAAATGCGTTGTCCAGCTCTCTGAGCCATTTCCGAATCGTGCCTACATCCGTGTTCATCATTGTTGGTGTCTCCCCTGTGCGCGGTTTAAGATTCGTCGGTTCCGCTAAGCACTCCTGCCCCTTGAGGATGGAATTTGGTCTGTAATTGGAGTGCGACGACTTCGGGCACGAAGGCACGCACATCGCCGCCCAGACGCGCGACCTCCTTGACCATAGAGGAGGAGAGAAACGCATATTGTTGGTGGGTCATCAGGAAGCAGGTGTCCACTTCGGGGGCGAGTTGGCGGTTCATCGTCGCCATCTGGAACTCGTACTCAAAGTCGGAGACGGCACGCAAGCCCCGCACGATGGCGCAGGCGCCAATCTGCTGAGCGAACGCCACCAGAAGCCCCTCCAACGCCAGCACCCGCACATTCGGCAAGTGCTGACAGCATTGCTCAAGCATCGCGGTCCGCTCCTGAAGGGTAAACAGAGGACGCTTCTGGGAGTTGACCGCCACGGCGACAATCACCTCATCAAACAGTTGCGCCGACCGAGTAATCACATCCAAGTGCCCCAAAGTCGGCGGGTCGAAACTGCCTGGGTAGACCGCCCGCCGTAGCCTCTGCCTGCCGTTCTCCACGCACAGGATTGTACCCCAACGCGGGTATACTTCGCCCTGATGAGCCACCCCACCGTACGAATCGTCACGCTCGGATGCGCCAAAAACGAGGTCGATTCTGAAGAAATCGCCGGCGTGCTCCAACAAGCGGGCTACCAACTGGATACCCAGTCCGACACGCCGAATGTGATTGTCGTCAACACCTGTGGGTTCCTCGAGTCCGCTAAGCGCGAGGGAATGGAGGTGATTCGTCAAGCGCTCCAGATGAAACGCGCGGGCAAGACCGAGCGGGTCATCGTGGCGGGGTGTATGGTGCAAAGGCTGGGCGAACAGCTCCGCCAGCAGTTCCCCGAAGTGGACGCCTTCGTCGGGGTGGGGCAGATGGCACGCTTCGCAGAAATTGTCAACACCACCCGCCAGTCCAACACGCCCCTCACCGACATTCAACCGCCCCACCATCGCTGGGCAGAGGTCAGCACGCGCCTGCGTAGCCGAGCGCCTTGGACGGCGTACCTCAAGGTCTCGGAAGGGTGCGACCACCAATGCACCTTCTGTACGATTCCCTCGTTTCGAGGCAAGCATGTGAGCAAGCCGATAGAACGCATCTTAGAGGAGGCACGCTGGCTCGCTCAGAACGGCGCCAAAGAGATTAACCTCATCGCCCAAGACACCACCCAGTACGGTTACGACCTCTATAAGCAGTTCATGCTTCCTACCCTTCTCAAAGAGCTCAACGCAGTGCAGGGGATTGAGTGGATCCGCATCCACTACGCCTATCCGTCCCGCGTGACCGATGCGCTGATTGAAGCGATGGCATCGCTCCCTAAGGTCGTGCCCTACTTGGATGTCCCGCTCCAGCATGCCGACCGCGCCATCCTGAGGGCGATGCGCCGACCGGGTGATGGAACCTCGTACTTGACGATGATTCGCAAACTGCGCGAAGCGATGCCCACCATCGCCATCCGCACCACCTTTATCGTCGGCTTCCCCGGCGAAACCGACGAGCAGTTCCAATATCTGCTGGACTTTCTCTACGAGGCAGAGTTAGACCGTGTGGGGGCGTTCATCTACTCGCGCGAGAAGGGCACTCCCTCCGCACTGATGCCCGACCAAGTGCCGTTTCGGGTCAAGCGCGCTCGGTTCGACCAGCTGATGCGTGCCCAACAGCCCATCTCCTATCGCAAAAATCAGGAGTGGGTGGGCAAAACGCTGCAGGTGCTCATCGAGTCGTACAGTGAGGACGGTCAGTGGGCGATTGGGCGTTCCCACCGCGATGCGCCTGATGTGGATGGCTTGGTCTATGTGCGCGGATGCGACGCGCCCCCAGGCAGTTTTGTGCCGGTGCAGATCGAGCGCGCTGATGTGTATGATGTCTACGGGGTCGCCTGGAACCTCAGGGTATAATCCCCACTCAGAAATGAGCACGCGCTACCGACCCAGCATCGGGATGGAGGTGCACGCCCAGCTCCTGACTGAGAGCAAGATGTTCTGTGGGTGTGCGACCCGGTTCGGCGACCGCCCCAACACGAATGTCTGCCCTGTCTGCCTCGGACTGCCCGGCACGCTCCCCGTGCCGAACCGCAAGGCGGTGGAGCATGTGATTCGCACGGCGCTCGCCCTCAACTGCCGAATTGCACCGCTCGCCGTGTTCTACCGAAAGAACTACTTCTACCCCGACCTGCCCAAGGGCTACCAGATTTCCCAATACGGCGAGATTCACCCCATCGGCACGCACGGCTATCTGGAAATAGAGATAAACGGTGAACGCAAGCGCATCGGCATTCGGCGGGTGCATCTGGAGGAGGACACGGGCAAACTGTTCCACTACCTGCCCGGCGAAAGCGAGGTGGACTATAACCGTGCGGGTGTGCCCCTGATGGAAATCGTGACGGAATTCCCTCCCGACATCCACTCGGCGGAGGAGGCGCGCGAGTATCTCGTGCAACTGCGCGCGATTTTGACCTACCTGAGGGTGTGTGATGGCAAGATGGAGGAAGGTTCGCTCCGCTGTGAGCCGAACATCAGCGTTGCCCCTGAAGATTCGGACACGCTTGGCGTCAAGACGGAGCTCAAAAACCTCAACTCGTTCCGTTCGGTCGTGCGTGGGATCGAGTTTGAGGTTCAGCGCCAAATCGAGGTTCTGGAGTCCGGCGGAAAGGTCGTGCAGGAGACGCGGGGCTGGAGCGAGGAGGGCGCCTACAGCTTCCCGATGCGCACCAAAGAGTTCGAGCAGGACTACCGCTACTTCCCTGAACCCGACATCGTGCCCATCCAGATTACGGAGGCGTGGCTGGAGTCTCTGCGTGCGACCTTGCCCGAACTGCCCTTAGCGAAGGCAGACCGCTATCGCAAGGAGTATGGGCTGTCCGACTACGATGCGAAAGTGCTGACCGCAGAGTACGATACCGCCGAATACTTTGAGCGGTGCGTGGCGCTGGGTGTGGAACCTAAGACCGCCTGCAACTGGATTACGGTAGAACTGCAAGCGCGCCTCAACGAGACGAACCTGCCCATCAGCCAAGCCCGACTCACCCCCGCCCACTTAGCCGACCTGGTGGGGCTAATCAAAAACGGCACTATCACAGGGCGCATCGCTAAGGAACTGTTTGACGAGGTGTTCCAGTCCGGTGAGATGCCGTCCAAACTGGTGCAAGAGCGTGGGATGGTGCAAATCAGTGATGAGGAGGCGCTCCGTGCCGCTGCCCGTCAGGTCATCGCCGAGAACCCTGACACGGTGGAGAAATATAGGAGTGGGAAGACCACCGTCATCGGTTTCTTAGTGGGGCAGGTGATGCGCGCCACTCAGGGGCGTGCGAACCCCCAGCGCGTGCAGGAACTGCTCCGCGAGGAGCTGGAGAGAGTATAATATCGTTATGAGCTCGCTTCGTTATGGAATCAGCGCTCTGATGGTGGTGCTTGGGTTGGGGATTATCTACTACGAAGCGATGGTGCTGGGCAGATCGGAGGGCTGGTTCTTGGGCGGGCTTCTGATTGTCTGGGGTTTCGTGCGCTTGTGGATGACGAAGCGCTTCCTCAGTCCCCCGAAACGATAAAGCCATGGGTCTAAAACTGTTTAGTTGGCGACGACGCACTAAGCAGGCGAGCGAGGAGCAGCTCCCTCAACACCTGCTGGTACCCTTTGCGAACACCTCTGACGACCGTGAGGTTCTGCGCCAAGCGTGTGAGTGGGCACGAGTCTTCGGGTGTAAGCTGACCGCTCTGTGCCTGGTCGAGGTATCGCGCTCGGTGTGTCTGGACGATTGCCCGCCAGAGCGTCTGGTGAAGGGTGAGACTTTTGCCGCCGCTGCGCGCGAAATCGCCGAAGAGATGGGCTACAAAGACCTCACAGTGGAGGTGCGCCCTGTGCACCACTTTGGGCACGCACTGGTTCAACTGGTACAAGAACTCCGGGCAGACCTGCTCTGTATGGCGGTGGACTATCACCAGCGTCGCGCGGAATTCACGATGGACGACACTATCAGTATCGTGCTACGCAAAGTGCCCTGCCAAGTGTGGCTGTATGGCACTCCCGAGGAGGCAAACTAATGCGGATTGCAATTATGGGCTGTGGGCGTACCGGTTCTATCCTCGCCTTGCTGATGAGCCAAGCGGGGCATTCGGTGACGATGATTGAGCGCTCTCCCGATGCACTCCAACGGCTCGGGAAGCAACATGCCTGCCGAATCGTGCTGGGCGACGGATTAGACGAAGATACCCTGCGTGAGGCGGAGCTGGACCAGATGGACGCCTTCATCGCCTGCACGAGCGGCGATAACACCAACTTGATGGTGGTTCAGATGGCGCGCGAGCTGTTCGGGGTTCAACGGCTGGCGGCGAAAGTGAACGACCCTGTGCGTGCCGAAGCGTACCGACGGTATGGCATCTTCACCATCACATCGGGTTCCATTCTGGCAGGCTACCTGCGCGATTGGCTCACAGGTCAGTCCCCACGCTGTGTGGAAGATTATAACCAGCTCTACCCTGAGTTGAACCTGCTCCTGCAAGACTGAGCCTGATGCGCCGAGTGGCTCGTGTGTGCTGGCTTCTGGTGCTGAGTGGGTTCCTTGCCTGCGATTCCCGTCCGCCTGCCCCCGCGCGTGAGCAGTTTCAGTTCCCTATGGCGGTCTTCGTCGAATCGTCGCCCCATCCGTATTGGGAGGCGGTGGAGCGGGGTCTCAAAAGCCGCCTTAGTGAACCGGGCATGAGTGTGGAGTGGCAGTTCTTCAACGCCCAGACCCGCCAAACCCTCGTTGATAAGACCCGCCAGACCGAGTACCGTGCTGTCGCGCTCACGGCAGTACCCACCGATTCGTGGGCACAAGACTGGATCCAAACGCTGGTTCAAGAGGCAGGTACACCCGTCGTGTTGATGGGCGCAGACATCCCCGAATCGCTTCGGCTGGGCTATGTGGGCACCTATTACTATGATGTTGGGCGGCGCGTGGGGGCGTGGTTCGCGCGTAAGGTTCCACGAGGTGAAGTGTGGGTGATAGCCAATCATCCTGTGCCCCGTGCGGTCAGTGAGTTCTGGGACGGCTTCCGACACGGTTTGCTCAACAACCGACGCCTACGCCCCCAACTGATTGGTATCGATCGGCGCTCGGAAATCCCCAGTCGCGTCCAAACACTTGCCCAGCGCCCCTCGCCAGCGGGTATCTTTTTTATGGGACATGATGTCGCCCAAGTCGGACTCTCGACCTTTCGCTCACCGACCAAGGGGGTGCTGAGTTGGAACAACGACGCATTGAACTGGTATCGGACCAAGCAGTGTCAGCTGCTTGTGGTGGAGCAACCCGAGGAGGTCGGGCTACGCACGGGCAACATCCTGCGCAATCTCAGCCAAGGACGGGGGCGCACCTTGACCATCGTTTTTGTCCCGTGCAAGTGGTATACTCGATAAGCCCCAAAACTGGCAATTTTACTGAGAGTATTACTATGGAGACTGTCGTAGTATATGTAAAGGAAAGCAAGGAGGCGCTGCAGTGAGACCTCACCCTTTGCGGGTGCTGGTACAGGAAGAGCTCGCACAATCTGGCGCGAATGAGGCGGGGCATTCGCGTAGGAGGCTGGAAGACCTCGTGCGCACAATAGAACATCTTGTCAAGCCGATACGGGTTTGGGTCAATCCCGAACATACCGTCGAGACCGCCTTGATTCTAATGCGGGGGCATCGCATCTCGGGAATCCCGGTCTATGATGGTCAACAAGTGTTGGGGTTAGTGGAAGCCAATCAGATTTTGGGTGCCGAACTCAGCGCGCCCGTCCATAGCGTGATGCAAGGCGAAATCCCTGCTTTCACGCCGAAAACCCCGCTGATGACCGTCGCGAACTGGCTCGCCACGCATCAACACACCGTTCTGCCCATCGTGGACGAAGGTCGACTCGTCGGGATTATTAGCGTGTTTGACCTCCTGAGCGAGATTGGGCGTAGTTATGACCCGATGACGGGGCTACCCTGGTCTGACTATCTGCGCGAATGGAGCGTGGAACAGTTGGCGGAGGGCAAGGAGATTACGATTCTGTTTTTTGACTTGGACAACTTCGGGCTGTTCAATAAGCGTTATGGGCACCTGGTGGGCGACGAGGTGCTACGGCGCGTGGCACAGGTCATTCGGGATGAGCTCAACCCCGAAACTGATGTCGTGTGCCGATGGGGCGGTGATGAGTTCGCTGTGTCCACCCTGCGCCGGCGTGAGGAGGCAGGACTGCTTGCCCACCAGATTAGCCGACAGATTGGTGCCATCCGCCTCCCTGAGGTAGACCAACCTATTTCGGTCTCCTATGGCTATCAAGGGGGTAAGCGTACCCGCGAGCGCGAGCAAGTTCACTTCGCCGCAACGGTCGACAATCTGGTCAATCTTGCCAGCCAGGAATGCCTGCTGATGAAGGGGATGGGCACGGCACGCACGGGCGCGCAGCTCACCCTGCCGATGCAAGCGGCTGTAGAGCCTCGCCCGATTGAAAAGCGGATTCGTATTCAGTCGGTCTCTTACGAGCGGGAAGGTAGGCGTGCGCGGGCACGGGTCTACCTCCAGTACGAGAACCGCCAGTTAGAGGGTCAAGCGGAGGGCGAAGCGAAGATGCAGCCCTTAGTGGTTGAGGCGGTGTTGAACGCGATTGCGCCCCTCCTGCCCAGCGCCATCCGCCTCTCGGTGCTGGAGGTGAGCGAGTCGGTCGGCGAGACGGGTCAGGCGGTGGTGATTGTGCTCCTTCTGTGGGAACAGGGTGAGACGCGTCAGGAACTGGTCGGGAGTGCGCTATTGCGGGACGATGCGCCGCGTGCGGTGGTCTCCGCGACGCTGGATGCGCTCAACCGCCCGCTGTCACGCGTGCTCGAGCGTTTTTAGCACGCTCTATCATCGCCCCAATTTCAGGGTCTTTGCTTCGCTTGGCGCAATCCAGCACCGTTTCACCCAGTGCGCTCCGTGCGTTGGGGTCGGCGCCTCGCTCCAGCAAGAGTGCTACTGTAGCGCGATGCCCGTTCTCCGACGCCATCATCAGCAGGGTGCGTCCGTTCCGGTCACGTAGGTCAACTGGCACGCCCCGATCCAGCATCGCCTGAAGCACCCGTGTACGCCCGTAGATGGCAGCGTAATGCACGGGCGAGTTGCCCGGATACATCTGCTGGCGGTCACCCGAACGGTCGCGCGCATCTAAACTGGCGCCGCGTTCTATTAGGTAGAGGGCGATGTCTTCATGCCCACGCACAATCGCCAGACTCAGCGCGGTCAGTCCGGACCGCGTGCGTGCATTCACTATCGCGCCCCCCGTAATCACCCGCTTGACCTGTTCTAAGTCGCCCGACTCAACAGCTTGGAGGAGCTGCTCGTTGCGCTCGATCTGCTCGGCACGAATGCGCAAGAACCACGGCGAGGTCAACACCACGACCGTGCCTATAATCGGCACCAAGAAGAACGCAAAGACCAGCAGCTTCTGCCAGTGCTCACGCCGTGTAGAGTGGTTCATTTTAGCGATTGGAGCGCTTGTTGGAACGCCCGCAGGAACTTCTCGTTTTGCTCAGGCGTTCCTGTGTTGACTCTCAGGAACTGGGGCAAGCCGAACCCCTCCCCAGAGCGCACCATCACGCCCAGCTCCAGCAGACGCTGACGTACGGCACGACACGGCTCGCCCACCTCAATCAGCAGGAAGTTGGCGTAGGAGGGGACGACTCGTAGCCCCATCTGTTCGCACACCGCCTGAATGGTACTGAGCGACTGGCGGTTGAGCTCGCACGTGCGCGCCACATGGGTTTGATCGCGCAGAGCCGCCGCCCCCGCCACCTGCGCCAGCACATTGACATTGTACGGCTCACGCACGCGTTCCACCGGGTCTAACAGGTCGGGACGTCCCACCGCGTAGCCCAAGCGCAACCCTGCCAGCCCGTAGGCTTTGGAGAAGGTACGCAACACCACGACCTGTTTCCCCGCGCGCACCGCATCCAGCCCGTTCGGGTAGTCAGGATGGTCTACATACTCAAAATACGCCTCGTCCAAAATCAACAGCACATGGTCGGGCAGGGCGTTGAGTAGGTGCTCCAACTCATGGCGATAGACAATTGTGCCCGTTGGGTTGTTCGGGTTGGCGATGTACATCAGTTTGGTGCGTGGCGTGATTTGGTCGAGCATTGCGGGCAGGTCGTGACGATGGTCGGAGGTCAGGGGCACGCGCTTGAGCACCGCCTGATTGAGTTGTACCGAGGCTTCGTAGCGCACGAAAGACGGATGCCCCATCACTACCTCGTCGCCCGGCTCTAAGTACGCCAGCCCGATGAGATGGATGAGTTCGTCCGAGCCGTTGCCGAACACGAAATGGTCAGGGGGCAGGTGATAAAAATCGCTGAGGGCATCGCGCAGGATTTGGCATGCCCCGTCGGGATAGCGGTGTATCTGGCTCAGGGCGTTTTGCACCGCCTCCAGCACCTGCGGGGAAGCGCCGAGTGGGTTCTCGTTCGCAGAGAGCTTAATCAGCTCGTCCAGCCCCAGCTCCTGTTGAATCTGTTCGGGAGTCTTGCCGGGGCGGTACGGTTCCATCTGCAACACATGGGGACGCGGGCGAACCATAGCCCAAGTATACCCCGAATAAAGGAAGGGGGGCATATGCCCCCCTTCATCCTATCGCCCCTTGCCAGGGGGTGCTGGTAGCCCTGCGGCAGGCTGTTGCTGTTGAGGAGGTGTCGTAAACCCACCCCCGTGAGGCGATAACTGTCCGGGCATGCCCTCCGGTCGGGGACCGTCGGGGAAAGTTAGCGTTTCTGCTTTCGGTGCGGTCATCGCACGCACCACAAAGTAGCCCAGGGCTAAGAGCACAACAATCGCCAACGCGGTCAACAGTTGCTTGTTCATCGCGCTTACTCCTGACCACCCCAGACATAGACCGTCGGGTCGGTCACTTGGTAGGTGCGCGGGTTCACCCCAGCAATCAGGTCGTAAGGATGACGCACAGCTTTGGTGTGTCCGTCGACCCAAGCCACATTAGAGATTCCGCTGTGATGGGGGAACTCCGGACCGCTCTGCACGATTCGCTGGCGGGTGTGCCAGGGCCAAGTCCCACCGTACTTGCGCCAGTAGTCGGTCGTGCCCGGTTGAGCGTCTATTGCCCAACCACCGAACCAGTAGATGGTGTTCGAGTTGACGAAGGAAGGTGCCTCCACAAACCAGTTGCCACCGCCAGTACCTTCCCCTGCCGGAGAAGTGTCCCACACGCTATCGACGAGCATCACCGTCTGCGCTGGGCGTGAAATAGCGGCTAACGGACGACCGATGTTCTTGGCGTTCGTGTCCATCGGGCTAAGATATACATAGTTGTAGCCCAAGTTGGTTTTGATGCCCAAGCAGTAGGTGTTGTCGCCCTGCGCATCGACGCACCAAGGTTCTACCAGCGTGCTCTCGTTCGCAAATGGGTCGGACGGACAGCGGAAGACCTGCCAGTTCTTCACATACGGTGCCACCAGTTGGGGCCAGACCTTGTCGGTGTTCGGGTCATAGTTGACAAAGAAAGCCGCGGTGGAGTGCATGAGCGGTGGCAGGGTCTCATCGTAGTCCTGTACATACATCAGCAGCGACTTAGAGACCTGGTTGAAGTTGCTCAGACAGCTTGTCTTGCGTGCTGCATCACGTGCCTGCGCAAACACAGGGAACAGGATTGCCGCCAAAATCGCTATGATGGCAATCACCACTAACAGCTCAATCAAAGTAAACCCATGCCGTTTATTCATAACATCCTCCTAAGTTTATATAGAGTCCAGCCATACACGATAGACGCGAGAGGTCGTCATCATGCTGTATGGATAACTCTACTTTTGAGAGGGTCGCCAATAAAATAGCATCTGAGGAGCAGGCAGGATTACCCGCTGGATGCGTTATGTGATGTTCTGTACTCATAGACGGCACGGGGTCGCCGATGTTCTGTGAATTCGGCGGAATCCCGTAAACTTGCGAGCGGTCAGAGGTTAGCTCGTGAGCCGTCGCCGGCGGATGCCCAGCCAGACCCCGCTCCCTGAGACCAGCACCACCAGCTGAAGCAAAGAGTTCGGTTCGGGAACCCAGTAGCCCGCATCGGAATTGCCAAGGCTCTGCCAGCGGTCAATCCGAAGGCGGTAGAACAGGGCTGCGTGGTCGGAGGCGTTGGGGCTGTCGTCTATCTGGAACCCGCTGGGCAGGTTCGGCATTCGGCGCGTGTTGAATAGGATCGCCTCGATCACATTAATACGGTCGCGTCCCAGCTCGGTTGCCGAGACGAACAGATGGTCCAGCCGTCGGCGTGGGGTGGTGTTGCTGGCGGTGATTTGGTAGGTGCGCTTTGTGCCCAAGCCATCTAAGGGCACTGGGTCGCGCAGGCGTGCCGATTCGACGGTACTAATCGGCGCATAGGTACGTCCATCGGGCAGAGTGCCCCCAATCTGGAAGGTGGAGGATAGGTCGGGGTCTTCGTTCTCGTTCAGGTCGCCTCCGAGTACCAGGGCAGAGCGTCGGTTCTGACGGCGCCACTCCAGCACTCGGTTGCGTGTGTTTTCGGCGTTGGTTTGGCGAGTCACCGCATCGTTGGTCGTCCCGCCCGCCTTGAAGTGCGCCCCCATCACTCCCAGTCCGTTCGTGCCGGGCACATTGATTAGCCCGATGGTCAGCCCGCGGTTGGGCGAACCGATGGAGACATCGGTCGCCGAAATCATGGGGAACCGGCTCACGATGGCGTTGCTAATCCAACCATCAGAGAGGCGATTCACATAGAGGTAGTAGTCGCGGTTGCGTTGGGGGTTCGAGCCGAAGAAGGTGAGGTTCGTGCGGATGAAGGTGTCCAGCGCCTGCTCTTGGTTCAGGGCGTTCCAGCCGCTGGTGTTGCCTCCGACCTCTTGCAGGATCATGATGTCGGGGCGGAGGTGGTTCATGATTTTGGCGGTATAGGGTTGGCGTGTGCTTTCGGGGTTATTCGCGCCCACCGAGCGTGCGATGTTCCAGTTTAGAATGCGTACCTCCTGCTGTGCCCAGCCAAGAACCAGCGTTAAACTCAGCAGAAAACTCGTCCAACCTTTCGTCGTTTTCAATCTCATAACTCACCTTCAAACTGCTCTGCCTCGACAGAGGGTGTCAGTCTCACGCCTCGCCAATTCTACCCCGATTAGATATTAGAGGCAGGTTAAGGATGCGTTTCCTCCACATGTTTCTGTAAAAATTCCCAGCCGGCTTGCAATCGCGAGAGGGCACGTGTATGACCATAGTACTGTTGGGCATAGGTTTGCTCCGCCTCCCAGAGGCTTTGAAGAATCCTCTGCGCGCTCTGGATGAACCGCTTGTGGGCGACCGTTTGGTACGCCGCGAGCCACTCACACGGTACTGCGATGCCCATCAGTTCGGCGCCGACCACGAGGGCATGGAGCCGTCCCCAGCGCGATTCTAACGCCATCGTCTCGGAGTGGAGCGCAGGCAGATGCTCGCGCACGAAGCGTGTCCACTCTCGCTCGGTGTAGGCAGGGCAGGGGGCTTCCGCAGAGTGCAGTTCCACCCACCGCTGGCTCAGCCCACGAATCTCGTTCAGCGTGTGCGAATCGAGGAGACTCTGCCATGCCGATTCGGCTTGCAGTTGGAGACGCTCCAGTTGCTGGCTCAGGCGCAGTTGAACACGCCGAACCCCCGATCGCTCGGCTGGGCTGGGACTTTGTCTGGCGACCCAGTGGAGGAGTTGCTGATGGTCGTGGAGGGCGTTCAACGCTCGCAGTCCGCGCCGAATACGCCGCTTCCAGTATGCGATGCGCGTCGGTGGGTAGCAGGTCTGAAACAGGTTCAGGCACACCTGTAGGCGGAACAGCTCCTCGCGGTCGCCGGAGTGGAGGCGTTCCAACCTCGCCAGCACCAGCCCTGCGCCGTGGGCACAGTAGCCATCCTTACGCATCTCAGCGTGCGATGGGCTTGCCTCTTGCGTCGTACCGGGTGAACTCGTACACATAACGCCACCAGTTATTCAGGCGACCGTCCTCGTTGACGCCCTTAGCGCGGGGCAGATGGCGGAACCACCAGCGCATGTAATTAAGATGGTAGTCGGGGCCGCCCCAAGTCTCGCGATTGACGGGCATCGTCCTGCCTGTAAGGTTGGGGTAGTGAAGCCAGTCGGGCGCGGCGCTGACCACCGTGCGCGGGTTGGCATAGTCGTAGTCCTTCTCGCCGTTGGGGGGATAGTGGCAAGTGCCGACCGCCGAGACGCCGTTGGACTGATGCGCGTTCGCCGCGAAGCGTGCCCAGTTATGTACCAGCTGGTCGGACTTCCAGCCGTCGTAGATGCGTGTCATCGTCGCTTCAGTTCGGTGGCAGAGGTTATGGAGCATCTCGGCGACCCCGCGCTCATAGTTGAAGCCCATAATCGCAAACGGACGCTGGGTGGGGAACTTATCGTACACGCCCCCGTTGATGAAGAACGCGCCCGGACCTGCCATCGCTGACTCCCAGAACCCCATATACGGCGCCCCGAACATCCAGACCTCGTCAATCTTGTCGTTGTCGATGAGCTCGTGAACACCATGTTTGAGGAGCACCTTCTCGTAGTCCGTCCCGTCCGGTTCGTGCCAGCCTTTCCAAGTGCGCAGGCACTCCAAGTACTGCTCCATCGTGTAGGTGAAACCGTCCACCTTGAGAGGGAACTCGTCCAAGTCGCGCCATCCCACGATTTGGAACTCGATGAACCCTTGGCTGGCTTCGGACACCTCGCGCGCATACTCTTTGGCGAGGTGGCGTGGGTCGTTCCACTTGCCCACCGCATGCAGGCGCTTCCCACCTTCCTGCGGCACGATGGGGTCAAAGTTCAGCACCAGCACCCGCACCACCAGTTTGCCTGGATCCAGCAGTTCGGTCGGTCGGGTCGGCATCGCTTGAGTAGAGGCAGTGGGGCGAATCACAGTGTCTTCTGGGTCGGCGAGGGCATAGCTATTGGCTATGACCAACCAGCCGACCAATAGTCCGAGCGCTCCAACTTTGTAGCCCATAGCAAAAGTGTACCTCTGTCTGATTCGTGCCTGCCTCAGGACATAGGGAAAGGGCAACCTATGCTTAGCTTTGTCAGGGGTTGTGCGAACGGATTTACACGGCATGACCCAAAAATTGCGCCAATTTCGCCCATTTGGCTTTCAAAAACCCCTGAAACACTTGACAAGCAGGGAGGATAGTCGGGTACAATTGTTAGCTTTTGCAAAGGAGGTGATCGATAAGAATCGGTTAACGAATCGCACTTACATTCGGAGCAAAAGCCGAAGCACTAAGCGTCCTGTGAACCGAGTTCCCAAAACGAAACCTCAGAAGTTCTACCCTGTGCCCAGTAAGAAGCGTCGGCTCCGGCGGAGTAAGCGTCAGATCTTGCGACAACGAGTTCTCCAGTTCATGCGGCGTATCGTGGCGCGTCCCGATTGGATTGTGAAACTCTTGGAAGTTATCTTCAACTTCTTCTAATACTTCAACAACGGGGGAGGCTGTGTGCCTCCCCTGTTCATTTTGAGGCTGGTGATCCCTTTCCGAACGCTTAGTCCTCTGGCGCGCTACAGGCTGGGATGGAACCCAAACACCTTGCCCTCCTGTGCCTTCTGGATAGCCATCTGGGCATAGGCGCAGAGCCACTCCCGCTCATCCTGCGTGAACGGCTCCAACAACGGCACAGCCGACTTGCCGACCAGCGTCACCAACGCCTCCAACAGCGTCACCAGCCCCATCCCCGTGTCCGAGACCTGACTGCGGTCGTGCTTGAGGGCTTCCAGTTGCTGAATAATCAACGGCACCACCCGAACGCCTTCATCCACCAGTATCTGCCCGTACCTCTCGTCCGTGATTCTCTGCTTGAGCAGCTCCCGTATCAACTGTTCTGGTTGAACGGCTAACTTGGCGAACCTAACTTGTTCAGACCACTTTGTCATCACCTTGTCCGTACTGTCCGCTTTCACTATCCCGCTGACATCTATCCCGCGCTTGGCGTAATGAAACAGCATCCGCCCATACTCCTCCGCTAACCAGTAGGCTAAACTAACAGGGCGCGAATCCGGCGCCGTGAAACGCCTGTTGAGCAACCGTTCCAAATACTCCTCGTAGTACTGGAACATCTGCTGACGGGTCAACCCTGCCTCCTTCAGCATCACCTCCAACCGCTTCTCCAAATCAGCACCCGACTTGACCTGCGGCACCGCCTCCACCGCCTTCAACCGATACAACAACGCACGCGCCAACTGAACATTAGGCGAAGTGCGCCTCGCCAAACGCCGAATCTCAGACGGCAACTGGTCGGGATCGCTGGCAGAGACCGCCTGCTCCCACTTGGGCAAGTACTCCTCCAAAAACGGAATGAGCGACGGGTCGTCCATATGGATGTGCGACAACGCCACCAACGCACCCACCCACAAGCCGTATATGCCCTCACTGTACCCAGTAAAGTCAGGTCGGCTGGGATAGTTGCCTGTCAGGATACGCAACGCCAGCGTCTTGCGTTGTTCCAGCGGCACATCCTGACTACGCAGGACAACATAGAGTTTGTATCGGTCATACACATCGTTAGGGTCGTACTGTTCCACCTGTTGGGCAAACAGCAGGGCTTGGGAAGGGTAGGGCAGGGATTGGGGTTGTGGGGGTGTGGGCAGGGTGCTCTCAGGCTGAGCGTTCAACAAGAGCCAACTGCTCAGCAGGGTGATACTGCTGAGCGTGAGTTTCAGTCTTTGGATGGTCTGCATCTGCATTCGCCTCCTGTTGTTTTTGTTAGACTACGGACAGTTGCCGAACGGGCACGGCATATCAGTTAGTAGGTCGTTGTAGGCAGAATTGTTCCGCCGTGTACTGGTGTAAGTCCAGGGGAAGGAAGGGAAGCGTTCAAGGGGGTTGCCCTTTTGCAGTCCCTTGTCCGACCAGTCGTGCCGCCAGAGGGATTGGTTTTGCAATAAGTGGCGATAGGCATATATTTCTACCACTACTTCCGGATCACCGCCTAACTCATCGTAGGGGGGATCATCAAAAAGCCCTGTCGTATCTTTACTGTGCGGGCAAAGACCGTTCATTGCTTCCCACTCGTCGTCGAGGCTATCTCCATCTTGATCTCGAAATCCTCCACTTTGGGTTACGATAGGGAAGAATGCGCCCGAGCGCGACCGAAAATGGTTGAGGTATGTCCACTGATGCCCGCGCTCGTGATAGAGCGTTCTCAAGAATGCGTGGATGCCTCGCACTTGAAGAGTATCCGCACTCACTATCAACACTCTCGGCTGATTATTACATCGCGCTGTTCCTATTCGGAACAAGTGAAGCGTCCCTTCAACATAGTTTCCTTCCTTATTACGAATATAAATTTGTCTGTTGGCTGAGTCATACCATCCCCCAATTGTGTCATTATCAGGATAAGGAGAATGAGTGGTAAAATGCACATCGTTAGGGCTTCCTACAACGCGCCAGTAGTAGTAGAACCAGTTAGGAGCTCGCTGACCCGTGTAGGGATCCGAGAGAGTGCCAGGATGACGTGTGCCCGTGGCAGGGAAGAACACTTCAAAACGCGCTCGCCCTATCACCGTTTCGCCTTGAGTGGAGTTCGGATTCGGGCGAAACCGCATCTCCATCTGTTGAGAGCCCAGCCAGTTGGTTGTGAGGTTCGGGTTATAATCAGGAAGCGTGCCAGCCGAATAGGTCGCCCGTTGCGAGATAAAAATGTTGCCCCTCGGTCGATAGTTGTCAGGGTCTTCTTGGTTGTATGAGCTAAGATGATCATACCCATAACCCAAAATAGAGTCGTTCTGATAGTAAAAAGGAATCCTACTAAGCCATCTTATACGCCAAGCATACCATTCGACCAAATCGGAAAGCACACTCTCTCCGCCGCCTGGTATAGGAATTCTTAGCAAAAATGACTCTGGGGGCGTGGCTAAGAACCAAGCACTGCATGCTGTGCGTAGCGAGACCCTGTTATTGCTTTCCTCAAAAACCAGCTCGTTCTCGCCTATCTCTGGAAAACCTAACGGGTCAAGGCTTTTCATGCCGTCTAAGAAGGTGCGCTTCCGCATCAGAATCAGTCCCTGATAGGTCTCGCTACCAGCTCCAAGCCACAAATTATTACTATTATCAGGAATCAATTTTATTTGGTTGCCTTCTACTATCGCACTGCTACGGGGCGTCTGAATCCTGCTTGTGGCAGGAGTATCGCTCCAGTTGAAGGTCAGGGTCAGCGTGCCTGTCGTCCACGATCGGTGGTAACTATCCCCGAAGCGTGAAGGAGGGTCGTACCAGCGGCAACCGTTGCCTCCGCCAGAATGACAGCGGTCACCAGGACGATGATTCACGAGCAAATGCCCCACTATATTCGTGCAGTTGTCTGCGCCTGTAACACCAGCGCAATCTTGAGTAATCAAGGCGTTCACAGCGCTGTGACACATCCGCGTGCGCACGTCGATGGTTGCCTGAGCATCAGGATAGGGCAGCAACCGCCCCCATGAAATCTGTTGTAGAAACGACAGATAAGGAAGCTGCATAGTATACGGGTTCGGATTATTGGGATAGTAAATCTCACGTAGGACATTAGGCAAGGTACTGCGATACTCTAGCTCGAAAAGTGTTTGTGATACCAAGTAAAAACGAGTCGGGGGTTGAGCAAATCCCATTCCTGCAATTGATAGGTAGGAGCTACGAATATCCTGTAGTGTGAGCGGCTGTGATGGGCGAAGGGGATGGCTTTCGTTGAAGCGGGGAAAACGGTTTGTGTACAGACGAACAGCCTCACCAAGCACAAAACGCGAGAATGCACACGCGGTAAGGTCGGTTCGAGGAAAACCATCCACAATACGCCCGTAGTCCTTCTCGGTCACTATGTTTGTTGCAGAGTTGGGGTCAGTGTTTTGAGGAGGGTCTTCGGGTGTTTCTAATTGAGCTGACAGTAAGGCTGGCAGTAGCAGTGCTGGGATTAAGAGCTTCCTTCTACCCCCCCCCCCCCGCTAAGTTGAAGCAGGTTAGAAAGGTTTGCGACAACCGTATCTGCATCTCTTTTCGCATCGTTCCCTCCAATCTCGCTGTAGAGTATATGTCTATTATAGCACGAGTCGCACCATTTGTCAAAGGAAGGCAAGGCAAATTCGGAGCAAATTCCCCAAATTCGGGCAGATTTCCGAACCTGTCTCCTTTCTTGAGCTTTTTACCTCGACCTTGCGTGGGCAGGGAGCGGGGGGTATTCCGTTGCTCTGCACTATCTTAGGACTGAATTTTTACCCACAAATCCAAACGACAGGGAAAGTGTTGCGCAAAGCACTAAGAACCGTGATGTAGGCAACACAAGGTCTGCTCCTAACCAAACGGCAGGGGAAACCGAGTGCGGACTCCCCTTTCTGTTTGCGGAGAGTGGGCGTGGGTGGGTGGAAGTATTTCCCTTCTTTAGGATCCCTGTCCATGTCTATTCTGCTGAGCCAGCCCCCTTGATTTCTTAGCGTGGTTAAGGGTATTCTCTATAGAGAAATGGAGACAACGATGGTGGATATGGAGCATGCAGTCATAACGGAGGAACCCGCCGAGAGCGAGGGGTTCGTGGCTATCAATTATATCACTTGTAAGCCCGAATACCGTGAGCGGTTTGAATATCTGTTCCGCACGCGTGCGCGGGCGATTGACCGTTTGCCCGGCTTTCGGGGCATGTATGTGTTGCGCCCCCAGCGCGAGGGCGACGCTTATCTGGTGGTGAGCCACTGGGATAGCGAGGCAGACTTCCAAGCGTGGCTCAAATCGCCGGAGTTCTTAGAGGGGCACAAGCGTGGGTTTGAGGATGTCCGTGAGGCAAAGGCGCGCGGTGAGGAGCCACCGATGACCTCCGACTTCCGTACCTACGAGATTATCACGCGCTAGCTTCGCTTCCCGATACATTCGGCGGCGATTCCCGTCAGAAACCTGCAGGAGACGAGGAATCGTCGCCGAATTGTCTATGGGGTAGAATCAAGTGGCAGGAGTTGGCTCGGTTCTGCCGAACTGCCCTGATGGGAGAATAGAATGGCGAAGCAACCTGGTGTAGTTGTCGGCATTGATATAGGGACACGGTTCATTAAGGTCGCGGAGGTGCGATCGGGGCGCCCACCCGTCTTGCAGAATCTGGGCATCGCCCCGACGCCAGAAGGTGCGGTCGACTCGGCTGGGATTATTGATAAGCAGGCGGTTTCTGCCGCCGTTAAGCGACTGCTCGCTGAAACGGGGATTAGCACCAAACAGGCGGCGTTCTCGCTCGCGGGGCAGAACGCGGTGGTGGTACGCATTTTGGAAGTGCCCCGAATGAACGCGGTGGAACTGCGCCAACACATGGATTGGGAAATCCAGCGCAATATCCCGTTCGCCGATACGCGGGTTCAGTCCGCCTATGAGGTCATTCATCGCCCCGGCACCAGTCCCACCGACCCCAATATGGAAGTGATTTTAGCCGTCGCTCAGCAAGACGCTGTAGACGGACTGGTGGATATAGCCGACAAGGTGGGTTTGGAGCCTTATGCGATTGATGTGGAACCGCTGGCGCTGGCGCGAAGCCTCCTGCTCACTCAGCCCGACCAGCAGAATAAGGCAGTAGCGGTCATCAATCTGGGTGCCAGTGCGACTTCTATTGATATCTACAACAACGGCATTCTCAGCTTCCCGCGAATCTTGCCAACTGGAGGCGATATGCTCACGCGCGCGGTTGCCGAGCGCTTGATGGTTTCGGAGGCGGAGGCGGAACAGCTCAAGGTTCAGCTGGCTGAGGTGTTGATGGACCAGATTCCTACTGCAACTCCCAGCCCGTTCAGCACGCCGGGGGCACCCACGGGCGGTTTCTATACGCCGGGCTTTGCAGCCCCAGAGCCTCCGCAGGCACCGGGCACGCCCTATATGCCGGGGGCACCCTCGCCCTTCTCCGTGCCCGGCGAGGAGCCTTCACCGTTTTATACTCCAAGCGCCGAACCGACGAGCTTTGGTGCGCAGGAAGAAGAAGTTCCACCCTCGCCATTCGCAACGCCGGGCGAGCCAGAGCCAACCCCTGCGACGGAGCCTGCGGTTCCTGCCACGCAACCTGTGGGCGACCCGCGCAAAGTGGAGGTGTTTTTAGCCATCTACCCGATTCTGGAAGAGTTGGTTGCCGAGGTGCGACGCTCTATTGAGTACTTCCGTAGCCGAAACACCGATGCGGATGTCTCGCTCATCCTGTTGACAGGGGGCGGAGCGATTATTCCCAGTTTAGACCAGTTTATGGCGAACTCGCTGGGTGTTCCAGCGATGGTGGCGAACCCAGTCAAGGGTCTTCAGGTCAGTGTGAAACGCCATGGTCCAGAGTGGGTTGCGGCGAATGTTCACCTGTTCCCTGTAGCGATTGGGATGGGCTTGCATGCCAGCTTCTGAGGGAGATATTGAGCGATGAAACTGAATCTGGTTCCCGATTATGTACGCCAGCGTAAGGTTAACAAGCAGATTCTGGCTCTGCTGGTGGTGCTGTTTCTGGTAGTGAACGCAGGAATGGTGTTTTGGATGATTAGTGCCCAGAGCCGGCTGGGTGAACTCCAGGCACGCAAGAGCGAGTTGGAGGCTCAAGCCCAGCAGGTGGATAGCTTGGTCAACCAAGCCAACAGTCTCATCCAGTCTGCGGCAATCACTTTGGCGAAGACCGAATGGGTAAAGATGGTTCAAAAGCACAACCTGCGTTATCCCGAAATCTACAGTCAGCTGAGCCGATACACTTCGCCCCGCGTGCGCTATGAGCAGCTTCAGATTGCTCAGGGCAACCAGATGCAGATTTCGGGCTATACGAAAGGCATCCGTGAGATTGGGTTGTACCTGCAGACGATGTACCAGTGCCCACTTTTCAGTTCGGTGAGCCTGACCACCCAGATGCCCGGCTATGCGACGGGAGGCGGTAGCGCCCAAATGGCTGGTCTGCCGGGATTAGGTGGTTTCGGAGGTGGTCCTCCTGCAGCGCTTTCGGGACCCAGCGCAGCAGGATTATCTTCTTTCGGCGGTGCCTCTGCGGCACCCGGTTTGGGTGGGTTTGCCGGAGGGGGTTCGGGTCAGTCGCAAGGTTCGCCTGCAGGGCTGATGCAGTTCCAAGTCGTTGCCACCTTGCGTGAGCCAGTGAGTCCGCCATCCCCGCCCGCATCGATTCCTGGGCTGAACTTGGGCGGTGCTGGAGCGGGTGGATTCGGTGCGCCGTCGTTGGGTGGTTTTGGTGGCGGCGGTGGCGGACCCGTGATGGGCGGTCGTGGTATGGGCATCTAACGGAGGAGCGCGATGAAAAGCTTGTCAATGTTTGCAAAGGTCTCTATCGGATTAGTGGCGACGATTGTCGTTGCGGCGGCGATCTTCCTACTGGGTATTCGCCCCACCCTCCAGAACATCGCGTATCACGAGGAGAATGTGAGCCAACTGGAGAATAAGGTGGCACTCATTCCCCGAGCGCGCCAACTGGTGCAGATGGCACAGCAGAAGGTCGCAGAGGCGGAGCTGGCGCTGGCGCAGATCGACCGCACCAAGATGCCCGTGAACACGATTGACCTCAGCGACCGGCTCAAGGCGTGGATGCAGTACCCCGATATGGTACGCGAGATTGGTAAGAAGTTGGAGGCTTGGCCCATCAAGACAGGGGTAGAGCGCCTCTACAGCGTGGCGCTACCCGGACCGCCGAGCGACCCGAACGCCATTCCTGAGCTCGTGCTGGTCTATCCGATAGGCACGGTGCAGGTGCGCGCCTCCTCGTTTGAAGGCTTGCTGAACCATGTGCGTCGGTGGAACGAGATACCCAATCTGGTCGTGTTGGTGGATGGGCTATCGATTCAAGGAACCAGTCCGAACCTGATTGGGAGCTATTCTATGGTCGTGTTTGTCTACCCGCGCATTACGGGTGGTCAGCCCGGCCCACGAGTGCCCTCTTCGCCCCAGGCAGCGGGTGGAGCGCCTGGTGGGTTCGGCGGCGGACCGATGCCCGCTGCGCCGATGGGATTTGGTGGCGCACCCAGAGGCGGACCGGGGATTTAATTGCAGGAATCACTGCCTGTGCCGAGAATAAGGGAAGTGAACAACGATGGATAAACAGAAGCAGACGATACTCGCTGTAGCAGTCGTTGTGCTGGTGATAGTCGTGCTGGCGGTCTTCTTCCTGTTTATGGGAGGAGGCGGTGGTCAGGACACGGCAACGACATCGCCCCCGATGTCTAATGTGGATATGGATCGGGATGGAGGTATGCCGCCTGCGCCGATGGGTGGACCTCCGATGGGCGGTCCCAGCCCCATGGGTGGTCCGGCGATGATGGGACAGCCGTCCTCGGCAACCCCCCCGCCTGCGCAACAGCAAACGGCACAGGTTCCATTCAAACCGCGCAGAGACCCGTTTGCTTATCTGCCGGAGGAGAACGAAGCGCTCCAGGCTGATGCGTTCGATCCTAACCGCTATTTCGTGTTAGCAAGCCCGCCGAGACCCCCGCGTGTGGAGCTCCCAGAGCCTTTTGAACCTCAACCGCGGCGACGCATCTCGGGTATTGTGATTGGGACGACCGTGTCAGCCATTCTGGAGCAGGAGGGCGAAATTCCCCAGATAATCCAACCGGGCGACACCGTTGGAGAGTTCCGTGTGGCGGCGATTACACCTGAAGGGGCTATTCTGAGACGCAGTCGTGGGAACCCTCGCGAGGTCTTCGTGCGCTATGAGCCGCCCAGTGCCGGTGGGGTAGGCGGTGGTGGACGGGCTGGTGGATTTGCTCCCGGTGCCCCCGGTGGCGCACCGAGCGCGCCCGGTGCGGCGGGAGCAGGAGGCGTTGGTGGTGGACGCGGTGGCAGAGGTGCCGCGCCCGGCTTGTAGGAAACCCCTCAAGCGTTGCATCGTCAATCAGTGTGGAGGAAACAACTATGTTGAAGAAAATGGTAGGGCTGTTGATTGCTGGAGTGCTGATGTGCGGAACACTCGCACTCGCCAGCGCACAGGGCGGGGGACAGGACTTGTCCCAGCGACGCGTCACGGTCAAGTACGACCAAGCGGATATTCGCTTTGTGTTGAAGCAACTGTTTGACAGCGTCGGTGCAAACTACTCGCTTGACCCCAATGTGCAGGGGAATGTCACGGTCTCCCTGACCGATGTACCGTTTACCGTTGCGCTGGATGCCATCCTGCGCCAGCTGGACTTGACCTATCGCATCGAGAGCGGGGTCTACTATGTGACAATCCGTCGTCCAGAGGAGATTCCGCAGACCACGACACCGACCGCTCCTGAGGAGGAGGGTCCTCGCCTCAATCTGCCTGAGAAAATCCAGCTCAGCTATGCGAACCCCTATCTGATAGCCAATCTGCTGGGTGCCTCCATCGTGGGCTACTCTCAGTATGAACTGAGTTCCGGTGGTGGCGGTGGCTTCGGTGGCTTTGGCGGTCTTGGTGGTGGCTTCGGTGGCTTTGGCGGTCTCGGCGGTGGCTTTGGTGGTCTCGGCGGTGGTTTCGGTGGCTTTGGCGGCGGTCTCGGCGGTGGCTTTGGCGGTTTCGGCGGTTTTGGCGGCGGCGGTCTCGGCGGTGGTGGCTTCGGCGGCTTCGGTGGCGGTGGCTTCCGAGGCGGTGGTGGCTTCGGCGGAGGCGGCTTCGGTGGCGGCGGTTTTGGCGGAGGCGGCTTCGGTGGAGGCTTCGGACGCTGACCCACGCTCCACGACCACCTGTCAATTCGGGGCGGTCACCTAACCGCCCCTCATATCCAGGTATCACGGAGGAGGAACTCGTCTAATGAGAAAAGGAATGATACGAAAACTCGGTCTCACTTTGGCGACCCTGGTAGTAGCGCTCACGGCTTATGCGGACGACTATCTTGTTTCCATCTATCTGATGGATGCAGACCTCGTTACGGCGGTCAAAGCCATCGCTCAGCAGGTCAAAGCCGAGGTTGTGTTTGAGCCTACTGACCAGCCTTATGCGCGCATCAGTTTTATCAAGGTAGAGCAAAAACCGTTTGAGCAGGTGCTTCGCTACATCTGTCAATCGGCAGGGGCAACTTTCCGAAAGGAAGCGAACGGGGTTTATGTCATCGGTCCAGCGCGCTCAACGCCTGAACCCGCCCCTGCGCCTCAGGTGACTCCTGCACCCGAACCGGTGAAGCCTGTGGTGGTCACTGAGCGAATCCCTCTGCGCTACAGTCGTCCCTCCGACATCGTGCGGATTATCAAGACGGAGATGATGTCGGATGACCCGTTCGCGGAGATGCGCGACTTTCTGAACCGCACTCTCTATCAAAGCGCACCCGGTATGCAGGTGCCCGTGCCCCCGAGCGTGCCGTACAATCTTGGTTCGGGGAGTAATGTGCCCTTCAACAGCGCACCCTCGCCTGCACCCGATATGACGCCCTATACCGCTCCACAAGATGGTAGTGAAGGTCAGATTGGAGGTCGCGCTGGACGCGGGGGCGGCGGACTCGGTGGCTTCGGTCAGCCCGGCGGTGGTTTCGGTGGTGGTCAGCCCGGCGGTGGTTTCGGTGGTGGTCAGCCTGGTGGAGGCATCGGGGGCGGACTTGGTCAAGGTGGTCAAGCGGTTGGTATCTTCCAGCCCGATGGGTTGGATGGGATTGTAGCCAACGATATTGACAACTCGCTGATTGTGCGCGGCACGCCCGAAGCGATTGAGTACATTCGCCGAATCCTGCGCTTCCTGGATGTCGCTCCGAAGCAGGTGCTCATTCGCGCTGAGTTCGTTACGGTGAGCCGAAACGATGCCGAGAAGTTCGGTATTGACTGGAACCTGGCGCGTGTGAATCTACAGACGGGTGCTTCTGGGTTCGCTGACAACACGGCGCCGGTGTTCGTCAACTATGCGACGGGCAACCTTGTGGCGAACCTGCGCACGCTCTTGAGCCAAGGGCGTGGGCGCGTGGTGAACGCTCCGATTGTCACCACCCAGAACAACAGCCCGGCGACCGTCGTGTTCTCTACGACCGACTATATCGAGCAGCAGTTTGTCGTGTTCAACGCGAACGGTCAGCCCACGACCTTCACCCAGCCTGTTCCGATTCCTGTGCCGACCCAGTTGACCGTCACACCGCGTATCAACGCCGACGGCACCATCACACTCTCGCTCTTCCCGCAGGTCTCTACGGTTGGGCGCGTGCGTGTGGGTACCCGAGACCTACCCCGATTTGACACCCAGTTCGTCTTCACTGTGCGACGCATTAAGAACGGTGAGACCATCGTCATCGGTGGCTTGGTCACGCGCAGCGATAATAACCTTGTCTCGAAGGTGCCCCTGTTGGGTGACCTGCCTGTGATTGGTCAGTTCTTCCGCACCAAGGACCGCTCGGTTGTGGAGAACGAACTGCTCATCTTCGTCACGGCGACTGTATTGGACGAGGATGAGGGCTTAGGCACGGGCACGGCTCCCTAAGGCTGAGGCGCTCCGTGATACCTTTCCTGCAGGGGCAACATTTGCCCCTGCAGGTTTTGACTATGACACGACATCTCTTTCTCGTTGGGAATATGGCGTCGGGTAAGAGCACGCTGGGTCAGGTTCTTGCCCAGCGGTTGAACCGCCCGTTCTACGACACCGATGCCCACATTGAGCGCCAGTTCGGAAAGCCCATCGCCGAGATTTTCGCTCAGCACGGGGAAGCAGTTTTTCGGCAAGCAGAGACCGAGGCACTCCGCGAGATAGCTCAGCAGTCTGTCCCCAGCGTGGTGGCGACGGGTGGGGGGATGGTGCTGAACCCCGAGCACCGCCGATTGATGCGCCGACACGGGTGGGTCATCTACCTCAAAGCTAGTCCAGAGGTGCTTCTCAGCCGTATTCAAGACCCCAGCACGCGCCCCCTACTGAGCGATGCACCCACACCCCATGAAGCCCTCCAGCAGATTACCCAGACCCGCGAGCCGCTCTACCAAGAGTCTGACTGGGTGCTGGAGACTGAGGGGCGCACTATAGATTCGCTGGTTGAGGAACTGAGTTTGCTGGCAAACCCCTCCGCCGAAACGCCGCTTAGAGTGCCTGTATTAGCA